>NZ_WWIA01000169.1 GCF_009870065.1 Streptomyces sp. SID5785
TCGTAGTACTGGGCTCCCGACACGCTGGCGATCGGCTTGACGGGGTTGTCGCCGAGCTGGAGGTAGTACTCGTCCGTCAGGTTGATGCTCTTGTACGTGGCCGGCTTGGGGTCGGGACGCTTGGCACCTCCGCCGCCCTTCGCCGAGCCGCCGGAACTGCTCGACCCGCCGGACGAGGACGACGACTGGTCGCCCTTGCCCTCGTCGGGAAGCAGCGCGCCGATGACCCCGAGCACCACGAACACGCCGACGACGGACAGGGCGATGATGAGGCCGGTCCGCTTCTTCGGGGGCGGCGGCATGACCCCGTACGGGCGCGGCCCGCCGGGGTAGGGAGCACCCATGGGCACGCGCGTCCCGGGCGGAACCGGGCCCCGGTAGCCCGGCATGGGCGTCGGGTGCGGGTGCGGGGGCCGGGTGCCGTGCGCGACGGGCGGCGGGGTCTGGCCGAAGGCGGTCGGCGCGAACGGCGACGGACCGGCGGTCGTCGGCGCGTGCGGGACGGCGCCGTGCACGGGCGGCGGCGTGGCGGCGGCCTGGGTCGGCGCGTGCGAGACCGGGCCGGCGCCGGGCGGCGGGGTGTGCGGAGCCTGGGTGGGCGGGTAGGGAGGCTGCCCCGCGACGGGCGGCGGCGTCGCGGCACCCGAGGTGGGCGGCGGCGTCTGCGCGGGCGCCGGCATCTGCGAGCGGTCGACGAGCGCGGTCGCGAACGACTGGGGCAGCCAGTCCTCGCCCTGCCGCAGCGGGGTCGGCGACACCTCGTGGCACAGCTCGATGACCTCGGCCAGCGACGGCCGGTCGGCCGGGTCACGGGCCAGGCAGCGGGACACGAGCGGGCGCAGCTCGTCGGGCAGCCGGCTCAGGTCGGGGTCCTCGTGGACGATCCGGTACAGCACCGCGTGCGAGGCGCCCTCGCCGTAGGCGGGCGAGCCGATGGCCGCGAAGGCGGCGATCTGGCCGAGCGCGAAGATGTCCGTGGCGGGGCTGACGGTGCCGGACATCGCCTGCTCCGGGGCCATGAAGGCCGGGGTGCCGACGGTGACGCCACTGCTGGTCAGCGAGGTGGCGTCGGCGGCGCGGGCGATGCCGAAGTCGATGACGCGCGGCCCGTCGCCGGCCAGCAGGACGTTGCCCGGCTTCAGGTCGCGGTGCACGATGCCGGCACCGTGGATGATCTGCAGGGCCTCGGCGACGCCGACGGTGAGCAGCAGGGTGCTGCGGACCGGCAGGGCGCCGTGCTCGGCGACCGCACCGGCGAGGGAGGGGCCCGGCACGTAGGCGGTGGCGAGCCACGGCGGACTGCCCTGGGTGTCGCAGTCGATGACCGGCGCGGTGTAGAGGCCCTGGACGCGCTGCGCGGCCTGCACCTCCTGCTCGAAGCGGCGCCGGAACCCGGCGTCCTCACTGAACTCGGGCCGGATGACCTTCAGGGCGAGCGGGCGGCCGCCGGGCGTGTACGAGAGGTACACCTTGCCCATGCCGCCCGCGCCGAGCACGGCCACCACCCGGTAGCCGCCCACCACGGCCGGGTCATCGGGCTGAAGTGGCTGGAACGGACTCTGCGGTGTCGTCATCGCGACACATCCCCCTTTTTTGCGGACAGCACCGGCTGCCTGGTGCCCGAAAGACCTGGGGAGCGTACCGAATGACGGGGCGGGTGCGAGCCACCGCGGAGCGTCGACCCGGCGTGCCCTCACAACCCCCGCACAACGCGAAGTGCCGGTCGAGACGTATCTCGACCGGCACTCTCCGGTGTCCGAGGGGGGACTTGAACCCCCACGCCCGATAAAGGGCACTAGCACCTCAAGCTAGCGCGTCTGCCATTCCGCCACCCGGACAAGGTGTCTGCCGCTGGTCGCGGGGTGTTCCCCGCGGCGACATGGACAACAATACCAAGGTTTCGGAGCGCCTTTCACCTGCATATCCGTGCGGCCGGGCACCACCGCCTACAGTCTCACCATGAGTGACACGACGATCGCACAGCGTCGAGCAAAGGTGCGCCGACCTCGGATGTTGTCGCCGCTTCGGGAGCATCTGCGGGACACGTTCTGGTTCGCCCCGACCGCGGCGATGGTGCTGGTGTGCCTGGTGTGGCTGCTGGCGGCGGAGCTGGACGACGTGATCCTCCACGGCCTCCAGGACCAGGGCGAGTACGACGCGGTCGGGGATCTGATCGCCCTCGCGGACGACGCGAAGACGATCGTGACCACGATCAGCTCCGCGATGATGACCTTCATCGGCGTCGTGTTCAGCATCTCGCTGGTGGCCGTGCAGATGTCGGCCGGGCAGCAGACGCCCCGCGTCGTGCGGCTCTTCGTGCGCAGCCGCATCACGAAGGCGACCTTCGCGGTCTTCCTCGCGACGTTCCTGCTGTCGCTGCTGGTCCTCACCTCCTACGACAGCGACCAGGAGCCGCGGCACGTGAGCTCCGTGCCGTTCCTCCAGGCCCTGCTGACGCTCGCCATGGTCGGGCTGAGCCTCCTGCTCTTCGTGATGTACGTGAACTCGACGCTGCGCATGCTCCGTGTCGGGCACGTCGTCGACCGGGTCACGGCCGAGGCCTTCCGCGTCGTGTCCCGGATGCCGTACGTGGAGCACGGCGCCGCGGCACTCGACCCCGAGGAAGGGCTCGGGCCCGAGACGGGCCGCGTGACCTACGCCGGGCGCGCCGGGGTGCTGCGCGACGTGAACATCGCGCAGCTCGTCCGGGTCGCCCGGCGGCAGGGCGCCGTCCTGCGGGTCGTGCCCCGGATCGGCGACTTCGTGGTGCCGGGCACACCGCTGCTCGCCGTGCACGGCGGCCGGGCGCCGTCGCCGCGTGCGCTGCGCCGGTGCGTGTCGGTGGGCGTGGAGCGCACGTTCCACCAGGACCTCGGGTTCGGCCTGCGGGTCCTGGCGGACATCGCGCTGCGCGCCCTGTCGGCGGCGGTGAACGATCCGACGACCGCCGTCCAGGCCCTCGACCGCATCGTGCAGTTCCTGGCCGCCCTGGGTCCGCGGCCCCTTCTGTCACCGCGGTACACGGACCGCCGGGGTGCCGTCCGGCTCGTCCAGTCGGTGCCCCGGTGGGACGAGCTGGTGGACCTCGCGTTCACCGAGATCCGCGCCTGCGCCGCCGGGAACCCGCAGGTCGTCCGGCGGATGTTCGCCGCGTTCGACGACCTCCTCTCTCTCGTGCCGCCGCAGCGCCGTGAGCCGCTGCTCCGGCACCGTGAGCTCCTGGTGCAGTCGGTGGAGCGCACCGTGCCCGGCGCCGCCGACCGTTCCTTCACCCTTCAGCCCGACCGACAGGGCATCGGTTGATCCCCGACGGTGCTGATCACCTCCGGGCGGGTCGGGCGCCCTGGGTCTCCGCAGCGGGGGCGCCCGGGTCGACCGGGGCGCTCCGGGCCGGCCGCCGTCAGGGCATCAGGTGGTACTCCGGGAAGTTCCCCGGCAGCCGCTCACCGGCCGGCCCCTCGGTCACGGCCCGGACCAGTAGCTCGCCGCCGACGAACGCCCCGCGCCAGGAGGCCCCGAACCCGCCGAACAGCTCGTCGCGGTCACCGCGCGAACGGGCCTTTCCGTGCCCGACCTTGAAGGCACGGATCTGGGGGGCGAGCCGCGCGAAGGTCGCCGGGTCGTCCGTGGAGAGCGTCGCCACGAGCGCCCCGTTCGACGCGTTCATGGCGGCCAGCAGCTCCGCCTCGGTGTCGACCAGGACGATCGAGTCGACCGGGCCGAACGGCTCCGCGTGGTGCAGCGGCGAGGACGGCGGCGGCCCGAGCAGCGTCACGGGGTGGACATAGGCGCTCGTGTCCTGGCCGGGCAGGAACCGGCCCGGGTCCGCGGCCGCCCGGTGCAGCGGCACGGCTCCGCGGTCGATCGCCTCGCCGACCTGGTCGGTGAGCTCCTTGGCCTTCGCCGCGTTGATCAACGGCCCGAAGTCGAGGTCCGGGTAGGGGTCGGACGGGTCCGCGACCGCGAGGGGATGACCGACGCGCAGCGTGCGTACCGCGGGCAGGTACGCGGCGAGGAACGCGTCGAACGCCTCACGCTGGACGACGAAGCGGGGGTAGGCGGTGCAGCGCTGCTTCCCGTAGTCGAACAGCTTGGGGATCGCGGCCGTCAGGCCGTCCCAGTCCGTGTGGTTCCAGATGCCCCAGGTGTTGAGTCCTTCCTGCTCGAGGATGTGCCGCTTGCCGAGGTCGGCGACGGCCGTCGCGACGGCCGCCCCCGTGTCGCGCCCGCCGACGAAGGAGACGCAGCCGATCTCCGGCGCCCTGACGAGCGCCTCGGACAACTGCCCTCCGCTGCCGCTGACGAGGGTGACGGGGACCCCCTCGCGGGCGGCGAGGGCGCAGGCCAGGGTGAGACAGGCGACGCCGCCGTCGGTCGGGGTCTTGGCGATCACCGCATTGCCCGCGAGGGCCTGTACCAACACTGCGTGAACGAGCACGCTCATCGGGTAGTTCCAGCTCGCGATGTTGGACACCGGGCCGGGCAGCGGTGTGCGGTCGCCGAGCATGCCGTCGATCCCGTCGACGTACCAGCGCACGCCGTCGATGGCGCGGTCGACGTCGGCCGTGGCCAGCCGCCAGGGCTTGCCGATCTCCCAGACGAGGAGGAGCGCGAGCAGTTCCCGGTGCTCGGTGAGGGCGTCGAGCGTGGCGGCGATGCGGGCCCGGCGCTCCGGCAGGGGCACATGCCGCCAGGCGCGGTGCCGGTCGAGTGCGGCACGCACGGCCCGGTGCGCGGTCCCGGCGTCGAGGCGCGGCGGACCGGCGATGGGGCTGCCGTCGACAGGGGTGGTCGCGGGCAGGGGGCGCCCGTCGGCCTGCCAGGTGCCGTCCCAGAGGTTGAGGACGCGGTCGTCACGGAAGGCCTCGGGGGCGACGGCGAGGCAGCGCCGCCAGGCGTCGTCCCAGGAGGTTCCGGCCTTGAGGGTGGTGGGGACTGTGGGCGTGGTGAGGGTGGTGGTGGCCATTCTTCGGTCTCCGCTCACGGTGCACGGTCGGGGCGGGGGACGTCTCATGGCGTGCGGGCGAGACATCGCGGGGCGGGGTGCGCCCGGCACCCGTGATCGCGCTGGTGCGCGGGGTGCCGGGCGCGGTCGGCGGGGGAACAGTGGACGCCGGGAGGATCGGCGGTCGCCGGAGGATCGGTGGACGGCGCCGCCGCAGGCGGGCTACTCCAGATGCTCGAGTCGGTCGAGGACGAGCCGCGCGGTCTCCGTGGGCGTCGCGCCGACCCGCACGCCCACCGCTTCCAGCGCCGCCTTCTTCGCCCGGGCGGTGCCGGACGAACCGGAGACGATGGCTCCCGCGTGGCCCATGGTCTTGCCCTCGGGCGCGGTGAACCCGGCGATGTAGGCGACGACGGGCTTGGTCACATGATCACGCACGTACGCCGCGGCCCGTTCCTCCGCGTCTCCGCCGATCTCTCCGATCAGGACGACGAGTTCGGTCTCCGGGTCGTTCTCGAAGGCTTCGAGGCAGTCGATGTGCGTCGTGCCGATCACGGGGTCGCCGCCGATCCCGACGCACGTGGTGAAGCCGATGTCGCGCAGCTCGTACATGAGTTGGTAGGTGAGGGTGCCCGACTTGGAGACGAGGCCGATGCGGCCGGGCTTGGTGATGTCCGCCGGGATGATGCCGGCGTTGGACTGTCCGGGGCTGATCAGGCCGGGGCAGTTGGGGCCGATGACCCGGGTGCCGCGGCGCTTCGCGTGGGCGTGGAAGGCGACGGCGTCGTGGACGGGGATGCCCTCGGTGATGACGACCGCGAGCGGGATGCCCGCGTCGGCCGCCTCGACGACCGCGGCCTTGGCGAAGGCGGGCGGCACGAAGACGACGCTGACGTCGGCACCCGTGGCGCTCATGCCCTCGGCGACGCTGCCGAAGACGGGGACGGCGCGGTCGTCGAGGTCGACGGTGCGGCCCGCCTTGCGGGGGTTGACCCCGCCGACGACGTCGGTGCCCGCGGCCAGCATCCGGCGGGTGTGCTTCATTCCCTCGGCCCCGGTCATGCCCTGGACGAGGACCTTGCTCTCTTTGGTGAGGTAGACGGCCATGTCCGTGCTCCTTAGTGATGTCCTGACGGCGGGGTGATCACGGTGAGACGGCCAGGTCGGCGGCGCGCCGGGCGGCGCCGTCCATGGTGGTGGCCTGCTGGACGAGGGGATGGGCGCGTGCGTCGAGGACGGCGCGGCCGCGCGCGGCGTTGTTGCCGTCGAGCCGGACGACGAGGGGTTTGGTCAGGGTGACGTCGTCGAGGGCCTTCACGATGCCGTCGGCGACGGCGTCGCAGGCGGTGATGCCGCCGAAGACGTTGACGAACACGGA
>NZ_WWIA01000170.1 GCF_009870065.1 Streptomyces sp. SID5785
CGAGGCGAGGACGACGCCGTCGAGGGCGAGCGCCACGAGGGTGCAGAAGCCGGGGTCGCCGTGGACGAACTGACGCGTCCCGTCGACCGGGTCGACGATCCAGACGGGGGCGGCGCCGCGCAGCGCCTCGTACGTCGACGGGTCGGCGGCGACGGCCTCCTCGCCGACGACGACGGAGCCGGACAGCGCGGCCGTCAGCTCCCGCGTCAGGTACTCCTCGGCGCGCTTGTCGGCGACGGTCACGAGGTCGTGCGGGCCGCTCTTCTGGTCGATCTCGTGCGCGCCGAGCTGCCGGAAGCGCGGGGTGATCTCGGCGGCGGCCGCGGCGCGCACGATGCGCTCCACGTCCGTGACGAGGCGGTCGGTGACGGTGCGGGTCAGAAAGTCGTCGATGCTTTCCGTGATGGTTTCGATCATGTCCCCATGAGAACACGCCCCGCTGACATCGCGTTCCCGCGGGGTGAACGGGCGGTGGAATCACGATGACATCGCGGGTTCCACCGCCCCGGGCCGCCGGGTCCGGCCGGGCGGGCTCAGCGGCCCACGGCGTACCCCTGCATGCCGCGCGGGTTCGCCGCCGCCGACAGGACGCCGGTGTGCGGGTCGCGGGCCACGGCGCACAGCCGGCCCTCGGACCAGTCGTCGCCGACGGTCACGTCGTGGCCGCGCCGGCGCAGCTCCGCGACGACCTCCGGGTCCGTGTTCCCCTCGACGGTGACGGATCCGGGCCGCATGCCGCGCGGGAAGAAGGAGCCGGGGAAGGAGTCGGTGTGCCAGTTCGGGGCGTCGACGGCGCCCTGGAGGTCGAGGCCGCCACGGACCCGGTCCCGCAGGGCGACGGCCAGGAAGAAGTGCACCTGCCACTGGTCCTGCTGGTCGCCGCCGGGCGTGCCGAAGGCCATCACCGGCACACCGTCGCGCAGGGCGAGCGAGGGGGTGAGGGTGGTGCGCGGGCGGCGGCCCGGGGTGAGCGAGTTGGGCAGGCCCTCCTCCAGCCAGGTCATCTGGAGCCGGGTGCCGAGCGGGAAGCCGAGCTCGGGCACGACCGGGTTGGACTGGAGCCAGCCGCCGGACGGGGTCGCGGCGATCATGTTGCCCCAGCGGTCGACGATGTCGAGGTGGCAGGTGTCGCCGCGGGTCGCCCCGTTCTTCTGCACGGTCGGCTCGCCCGCGCCCGCGACCCCCAGGGCGTCGAAACCGCTCTCCCCGGCGGCCACCGCGCGGGCGTGCGCGCTGATCCGGGGCGCGGCGCCGAGCGGACGGCCGGGGCGCAGCTCGTACGAGGCCTTCTCCGGGTCGACGAGGGCGCGCCGTTCGGCGTTGTACGCGTCCGAGAGCAGCGCGTCGACGGGCACGCCCGCGGGGTCGGCGTCCCCGTACCAGGCCTCGCGGTCGGCCATGGCCAGCTTGCAGCCCTCGACGAGCAGGTGGACGTAGTCGGCGCTGCCGTAGGCGGGCAGCTCGGGCGGGAGCAGGGCGAGCTGCTGGAGGAAGGCGGGGCCCTGGCTCCAGCCGGCGGCCTTGCACAGGGTCCAGCCGCGCCATGCGTAGGTGGCGGGCTCCTCGTAGGTGGCGTGCCAGCCGGCGAGGTCGTCGAGGGTGAGGGTGCCGGTGTGGCGGGTGCCGCTCGTGTCCAGGGTCGGGCGGGCCGCCTGGCGCACGAGGGCCTCGCCGATGAAGCCCTCGCGCCAGATGCGGCGGGCGGCCTCGATCTGCGCGACGCGGTCCGGGCCCGCCTCCTCCGCCTCGGCGACGAGCCGCTTCCAGGTGGCGGCGAGGCGCGGGTTGCGCAGCAGCCGGCCGGGGCGCGGCGGCTCCCCGTCCACGAGGTAGACCTCGGCGGACGAGGGCCATTCGGTCGTGAACAGCTCCCGGACCGTCTCGACGGTCTCGCCGACCCGCTCGACGGGGGCGTGACCGTCCTCCGCGTATCCGATGGCGTACCGCAGCACCTCGGCGAGCGACCGGGTGCCGTGGTCCTTGAGCAGCAGCATCCAGGCGTCGAAGGCGCCGGGCACGGCGGCGGCGAGCGGGCCGGTGCCGGGCACGAGGTCCAGGCCGAGTTCGTCACGGTAGTGGGCGACGGTGGCGCCCGCGGGGGCGACGCCCTGGCCGCACAGCACGCGGACCTCGCCGCCGGCCGGGGCGAGGATGATCGGGACCTCGCCCGCGGGCCCGTTGAGGTGCGGCTCGACGACGTGCAGGACGAAGCCGGCGGCGACGGCCGCGTCGTAGGCGTTGCCCCCGTGCTCCAGGACCGCCATCGCGGACTGGGAGGCGAGGTAGTGCGTCGAGGACACCATGCCGAAGGTGCCCTGGAGGGTCGGCCGGGTGGTGAACAAGGAGGCTCCTAGCGGGTGGCGGTGCGGGTGCTCGGGATCGTACGAGAGGGGGATGCGGCCGCGTCGGGGGCGGTTCCGTCGTCCGTGACGAGGTGGCAGGAGACCTCGCGGCCGTCCGGCAGGGTGCGCAGCGCCGGGATCTCGGTGCGGCAGCGGTCGGTGGCGAGCGGGCAGCGGGTGTGGAACCGGCAGCCGGGCGGGGGCGCGAGCGGGCTGGGCAGTTCGCCGCTGAGCACGATGCGCCGGCGGCTGCGCTGGGTCACCGGGTCGGGGACGGGCGCGGCGGACAGCAGCGCCTGGGTGTAGGGGTGTCGGGGGTCGGCGAACAGCTCGCGTGTGGGGGCCTGTTCGACGATCTGGCCGAGGTACATGACGGCGATGCGGTCCGCGAGGAACTCGACGGCGGCGAGGTCGTGGGTGATGAACAGGCAGCCGAAGCCGCGCTCGCGCTGGAGGTCGGCGAGCAGGTTGAGGACGGAGGCCTGGACGGAGACGTCGAGGGCGGAGGTCGGCTCGTCGGCGACGAGCAGGTCGGGTTCGACGGACAGGGCGCGGGCGATGGAGACGCGCTGGCGCTGGCCGCCGGAGAGTTCGTGCGGATGCCGGTCGGCGTGCTCGGGCCGCAGTCCCACCTGGGCGAGCAGTGCGGCGACGCGGGCGCGGGCGGCCTCACCCGTGGCGATGCGGTGGAGCCGGAGCGGCTCGGCGACGATCGCGCCGACGGTCATGCGCGGGTCGAGCGAGGAGGACGGGTCCTGGAAGACCAGGTGGAAGTCCTTGCGCAGGGGGCGCAGGGCGCGCCGCGACAGGGTGGTCACGTCGGTGCCGTTGATCCGGACGGTGCCGCCGGTGGGCTCGTCGAGCCGGACGGCGCACCGGCCGACGGTGGACTTGCCGCTGCCGGACTCGCCGACGAGGCCGAGGACCTCGCCGCGGCCCACGGTGAGGGTGACGCCGTCGGCGGCGCGAACGGTACCGCCGGGGCTCGCGAAGTGCCGTTCCAGTGCGGTGAGTTCGAGGACAGGGGTGCTCATGAGGCGGCCTCCTGAAGAGTGTGCGGGTGCCGGCAGGCGACGTGGTGGGCGGCGGCGTCGGCCACGGCGGCCAGGCCGGGGCGGCTCGCGGCGCAGGCGTCGTCGGCGCGGGCGCAGCGCGGCGCGAACGTGCAGGCGTCGGGCTGGCTGTCGAGGCTCGGCACGAGGCCCGGGATCTCGGGCAGCCGCTCCTTGGGGGCGCCGGGGCGCAGCACGGCGTCGAGCAGTCCGCGGGTGTACGGGTGCCGGGGCGCGGCGAACAGGTCGTCCACCGGGGCCTGTTCGACGGGACGGCCCGCGTACATGACGAGGACGCGGTCGGCGATGTCGGCGACGACGCCGAGGTCGTGCGTGATGAGCACGATGGCGGTGCCGAGCCGTTCGCGCAGCGACTGGAGCACCTCGAGGATGCCGGCCTGGACGGTGACGTCGAGGGCGGTGGTCGGCTCGTCGGCGATGAGCACGGCGGGGTCGCAGGCGACCGCGATGGCGATCATCACGCGCTGGCGCATGCCGCCGGACAGCTGGTGCGGGTACTCGTCGACGCGCTGCGCCGGGGCCGGTATGCCGACGACGTCGAGCAGTTCGACGGCGCGGGCGCGGGCCTCCTTGCGGCTGAGGCCCTGGTGGCGGCGGAGCACCTCGCCGATCTGCCGTCCGATGGTGAGCACCGGGTTCAGCGAGGTCATCGGCTCCTGGAAGATCATCGCCATGTCCTTGCCGCGGATCCGGCCGTACGTGCGGTCGTCGGCGCCGGCGAGCTCCTGCCCGCCGAGCCGGACCGAGCCGGTGATGCGGGCGGTGGGCGGCAGCAGCCCCATCACGGCCATCGACGTGACGGACTTGCCGCAGCCGGACTCGCCGACCAGGGCGAGCACCTCCGACGCGTGCAGGTCGTAGGAGACGCGGTCGACGGCGTGCACGGTGCGGGTGTCGGAGTGGAAGGACACCGACAGGTCGCGCACGCTCAGGACGGGTTCGGTGGTCATCGGGTCGCTCCACGGGGGTCGAGGACGTCGCGCAGGCCGTCGCCGAGCAGGTTGAACGCCAGGGTGGCGGCGACGACGGCGAGGCCGGGGAACACTGCCATCCAGGGCGCGGCCGCGAGGAAGGCCTGGGCGGAGGAGAGCATCACGCCGAGGGACGGCTCGGGCGGCTGGACGCCGAGTCCCAGGAAGGAGAGCAGGGCCTCGCCGATGATCGCCGTCGGGATGCCGACGGTCGCCTGCACGATGAGCGCGGAGGTCGCGTTCGGCAGGACGTGCCGGAGCAGGACCGTGCCGTCGCCGCCCCCGTTGGCGACGGCCGCGGCCACGTAGTCGACGTGCTTGAGGCGCAGGGTCTCGGCGCGGGTGATGCGGATGACGGCCGGGATCTGCGAGATGCCGATGGCGATGGTCGCGTTGGTCAGCGAGGGGCCGAGGACGGCGGCGAGGCCGACGGCGAGCACCAGGAAGGGGAACGCGAGCATGGTGTCGGTGACACGGGAGACGACGCTGTCGGCGACCTTCCCGTAGTAGCCGGCGAGCAGGCCGAGCGGCACGCCGACGAGGAAGGCGAGGGCGACGGCGAGGACACCGACCTGCATGGAGGCACGGGCGCCGAAGACGACGCGCGAGAGCTGGTCGCGGCCGAGGTCGTCGGTGCCGAGCCAGTGCGACCAGCCGGGCGCGGCGAGGACGTTGTCGAAGTCCGGCTGCGCCGGGTCGTAGGGCGCGACGAGCGGGGCGAACAGCGCGGCGAGCACGAAGACGGCGGCGATGACGGCGCCGGTCATGGCGAGCCTGTTCCTGCGCAGGGCGCGCAGCTTGCCGCTGCGGGCGGCGCGGGTGCGCAGACCTGTGAGGGCGAGGGTGGTCACCGGGCACCTCCGAGCCGGATGCGCGGGTCGATGACCGAGTACGCCACGTCGACCAGCAGGTTGATGAAGATGTACGCGAACGAGGTGCACAGCACCACGCCTTGCAGGGTCGCGTAGTCGCGGGTGAAGACGGCGTCGATGGTGAGCTTGCCGAAGCCGGGGAGCACGAAGATCTGTTCGGTGACGACGGCCCCGGAGATCAGGTGGCCGAGCTGCAGGCCGAGCACGGTGACGACGGTGACGAGGGAGTTGCGCAGGGCGTGGCCGCCGATGACCTCGCGGCGGGACAGGCCCTTGGCGCGGGCGGTGCGCACGTAGTCGGCGGAGAGCGAGTCGAGCATGGCCGCGCGGGTCTGGCGCATGACGACGGCGGCGAGCCCGGAGCCGAGCACGAGCGCGGGCAGCACCATGCGCCGCAGGTTGTCGACCGGGTCGGCGGCGAAGGGCACGAAGCCGGAGGCGGCGAAGACCGGGACGGCGATCGCGAACGCGAGCACGAGGACGATGCCCAGCCAGAAGGTGGGGACCGACAGGCCGAGCAGGGCGAGGGCGTTGGCGATCCACTCGGCGGGCCGGCCGCGGCGGACGGCGGCGACGACACCGGCACCGATCCCGAGGACGATCGCCAGCAGCAGGGAGAGCGCGGCGAGTTCGAGGGTGACGGGCAGCGCCTGGCCGATGGCGTCGGACACCGGAAGCCCGGTCCGCGAGGACGTGCCGAGATCGCCCTGGAGGGCGTGGCCGATGAACCGGCCGTACTGGACGACGATGTTGTCGTCGAGCCCGTACTCGCTGCGGATCGCGGCGAGGGCCTTCGGACTGCGCTCCTCCCCCGCGAGGGCGAGCGCCGGGTCGCCGGGCAGGGCGCGGATGCCCGCGAAGACGACGACGGAGACGAGGAAGAGCGTGATGACGGACTGCCTCAGGCGGGTGAGGACGTACGCGGCCATCGGGTGCCCGGAGAGCAGCCCCGGGCGCCTGAACGGTATCTGAGCGGTCGTCACTTGGCGTACCCCGCATCCTTCACACGGACCAGGCCGTCGCCGTAGACGCGCACGCCCGCCACGTCCTTCCCGGCGACGACGTAGTTCTTCTGGCGGTAGAGGTAGACGAGGGCGTGGGCGTCGGTGGCGCGCCGGGTCAGCTCGTCGTAGATCCGGGCGCGCTCGGCGGGGTCGGCCTCGGTGCGACCGCGGGCGACGAGGGCGTCGATCTTCGGGTCCGAGAGGCCGTAGGCGTTCATGGCGCCGCGGGTCTGGAGGAAGCTGGCGACGTTGCCGTCGGGGTCGAGCCGGCCGGACCAGCCGCTGCTGAAGGCCGTGTAGTCGCCGGAGTCGGTCTCCTCGAGCATCGTGGCGTACTCGGTGGGGCGCAGCGAGATGTCGAAGCCGGCGTCCTTGCCCATGGCCTGGATCACCTGGCCGATGCGGCTCCACTCGGGTGTGGTGGGGATCTTCAGCTCGACCGCGAGCGGAGTGTGTACCCCGGCCTGCCGCAACAGCCGCTTGGCCGCGGCGACATCGCGCCCCGGGCACGCGGAGGGGGCGACGCCGGGGGCGATGGCGGCCTCGGGCGAGACGGGTCCGCAGGCGGGTTCGTACATGTCCTGGAAGACGACCTTGTTGATGAGGGAGCGGTCGATCGACAGCTCGAACGCCTCGCGGACGCGGACGTCGCTCGCCATGGGGGTGTCGATGCGGCCGGGCTTCTCGCCGAGGCCCTTGACGTTGCCGACGTTGATGCCGATGCCCTGGTAGCCGAGCGAGGGCGAGTTGAAGAGCTGGAGCTTGGCGTCGGTGAGGGCGCTCCTGACGTCGACGGGGGCCATCTGGTCGCCGACCTGGATGTCGCCGGAGCGGAGGTTGGCGAGCCGGACGCTGCCGTCGGGGATCGGCTTGTAGACGACCTTGTCGAGGTGGACGGCGTCGGCGTCGTAGTAGTGCGGGTCCTTCGCGAGGACGATCCGGTCGCCGCCGACGCGCTCGACGAACCGGAACGGGCCGACGCAGGAAGGGTGGTTGGTGAAGTCCTTGCCGTACTTCTTCAGGGCGGTCGGCGACATGACCATGCCGGAGCGGTCGGCGAGGACGGCGGTGAGGGGGACGTAGGCCTGCTTGAGCGTGAGCCGGACGCGGTACCGGCCGACGGCCTGCGCGTCCCGCAGCGGGGTGAGTTCGGTGGCGCGGGCGGAGCCGGCGAGGTCGCGGTGGCGCAGCAGTGACGTGACGACGGCCGCGGCGTCGAGCCGGGCGCCGTCGCTGAACTCGGCGTCCCTGCGGACGTCGAAGGTGACGGTGCGTCCGTCGCCGGAGACCTTGGGGAGGGCCGTCGCGAGCTGCGGCACGACCTTGCCCTCGGCGTCGACGTCGTAGAGCTTCTCGCACATCCCGGCGAAGACGGTGCGGCCCACGAGGGTCTGGGCGAGCGTCGGGTCGAGCTTGTCGGGGTCCGCGTTGAGGGCGACGGTGAGGGTGCCGCCCGCACGGACGGGCCGGTCGTCGGTCATGCGCTCCCCGCCGACCTCGGTGGCCGAGGACTGGAGGGAGCCGCAGCCCGCCGTTGTGGACATCACCAGGACAACTGCCGCGAGGGCAACGGCTGTTCGGCGCACGAGGACATACCTCCGCCAGGGAAGGGCTCCGCAGGGTCCGCCGAGGACCCCGGTAACCTGTGGGCGATCAAGGAATACCGCAGAACGTATTTCGCATACAGTCCGTGGACAAGAGGCTTGTCCGGATGCCGGACCACATTCGATGAAGATTGAATAACCGAGGCCGAAATAAGCGGTCTTGCCGGGCGGCCCACCGGCCCGGACAGCGACATGGCCTCGCGCCGTTCAGGCGTGCGGGCAGCGGCGGCTCAGCTGTCGACCCACCCGTGCTTGCGGCCGTTCTGCACCAGTTCGCGACGCACGGCGAGGATCTGCTCCCCCGTCATCGACGGAGCCGCCCGCAGCAGCAGCTCGGTGACCTCGTTGGTGAACTCGTCGACCCGCAGCACGTCGCACAGCACGTCGTCCCCCTCCGCGGCGGAGGCGTGCCGGCCCGGCGCGGGCGCCGTGGCGCCCTCCGCGAGCCGCACGGACGAGGCCTTCGGACCCCGCTCGCCGTCCTCGATGTCGAACGCGACCTTCAGCCCGGTGCGCAGATACGACTCCGGGATCAGCAGATCGTTCACGTGCAGGAAGACGTCCTCGCCACCGTCGTCCGGCGCGATGAACCCGTACCCCCGCGCTCCGTCGAAGCGCACCACTCGACCGGCCACCATGCCGTACACCCCCAGCCACCTCGGCGGACCAGCCGTCCGCACCCACACCGGTTTCTGCGGATCCTAGCGGGCGGCGGACGCCGCGCGCGTCAGGGTGCGCGCCGCGCGGCGGACCGGGCCGCACGCACCCCCGCCCGGGCGCCCCCGGCCCGCGACGATGCCGCTGCGTGATGCCGGGGTGACGGAAGTGGCCGTATCCCCGCACAGGAACTCGTGTGAGACTGGCGGCCCCCACCTTTCGACGTAAGGACGTACACCGTGCGTTCTCTGCCGCTCCCGGTCGCCCTGACCGCCCGGCTGCTCCCGGTCGCCGTGCTCGCGTGCGCCGGCTGGGCCTACTCGGCCGGACCGATGTCCCCGAAGGACGACACCGAGCACAATGCGGCCCCGCAGGCGTCGTCCCCGCACAGCCCCAGCGCGAGCGTGGCCGCCAAGTCCTACGCCGCGCCTCCGGCGCCGTGCGGCACCGTCGCCGCGAAGACGGTGACCGCCCTGGTCCCGGAGGCGAAGACGGCGGGCAAGGAGCTGTCCGCCACGGACGAGTCGGTGCGCCGCGGCTGCTCGTGGAGCGCCCTGAAGGGGTACGACTACCGCTGGCTCGACGTCACCTTCGAGGTGAAGAGCTCCGACGCGCTGGCGCAGCAGGCGTTCGCCACCGCCGGGCAGGACGCGGACCGTGCGGGCGACCCGGTGAAGGGCGTCGGCGACGAGGCGCGGCTGACGTCCGGGCTGACGAAGAAGGACGGCCAGGAGACCCGCGAGGCCGTCGTCGCGGTCCGCAAGGGGAACGTGCTGGTCACGGTCACCTTCAACGGCAGTGACTTCGAGTCCAAGGGCGCCCCCTCGGCCTCGACGATGACCGAGGGCGCCGAGCGGGCGGCGCGGGACGCGGTCGCCGGTCTGGGCCCGGCCGGGGCCGGGAGCTGACCGGACGCCCCGGGCACCGTCAGGCCGCCTCCTCCCAGGCGAAGCCGTCCGGGTCGGTGAAGGGTGCGCCGGCACCGGCCAGCACGACCCGGTGCGAGCCGGAGCCGTCGGCGGGCACGCCCGCGTCCTTGGCGAGCGCGGCGCGCTTGTAGAGGGCGAGCTTGAGGTCGCCGGGCGCGGTCGCGAACTCCACGTACTTCCCGCCGAAGCTCTTGGCCACGGAGAGGCCCTGCGCGGCGTAGAACTGCTTGCTGGCCTTGACGTCCTCGACGCCGAGCAGCAGCACGACGTCGCCGATCGCGCCGGTGGCGGGGCCGGTGTTCTTCTTCGCCGACGTGGCGATCTTCCAGATGGTGCCGTCGGGGGCGCGGACGACGCCGCCGTAGCCCCAGAAGGACTTGGTGGCCGGCTTGAGCGCGACGGCACCGGCCTCGAGGGCCGCGCCGACGAGCCGGTCGACGTCCGCGGGCTGCGCGACGGTCAGCGACAGCGTGAAGCCGCGGAAGCCGTCGCTCGGGACCGCGCTCTCGCGCACCCGGATCTCGGGGCCGAGGCCGAAGGCGCGCTCGAGGAAGGTGGCGGTGGCCGTGGCGTCGGCCGCCTCGATGGTGAGGGCTGCGAGTGAGTTCATGCCGTTCACGCTAGGGGCGCGGGGGCACCGGGTGCTTCTCGATTCCTGACC
>NZ_WWIA01000171.1 GCF_009870065.1 Streptomyces sp. SID5785
TCCGTTCGCCCACGGCAGACGGGCACTGCCGCAGATGACTGGAGACCTGCCGCTCGACCATGTCAACGTACGACCGCGTCGAAGAACCGCAGGTCAACGAAGGAATCTTCGAACCACGACTACGCCCCGCCCACGTCGGCTCCCCTGCCTCGGAGGCTCCCTTGCCGAAGATCATCACCGTCGGACAACTGCTCCACCAGCTCCAGACCCTGGACCCGGACCTCCCCGTGTACCTCGCCGTCAATCCCGACTGGCCGTACGTTCACCGCATCGGTCGCCTTGTCGAAGACCGCCAGGCGCTCGGGAATGGAGCCGTGTACATCGCCGAGGACGGCCAAGAGGACGTGCTGCCCCCGGATGTCCGCACACAACTCGGCTGGCCCCTGGCGTGAAGCACCGTACGAGCGAGGGCCTCGTGAGCCGATCGCCGATCCGGTCGAGCAACTCCTCGCCCCTCAACACGCTCGCCACGGAACCCATGCCGCCGGGCGTAAAAGGCGCCCTGATCTGCTCGGTCCCACAGCGAGCCACGGGGCAGATCCTCGCCCGCTGGGTCCCCTACTACGACCGCTCTCCCCTCCGCCCCGGCGCAGTCCTCGTCAGCTGGACCTCCACCTCTGCGAGCGGGACAACCGTTACCGCTCGCCTCGGCCTGACCTCGGCCGAAGTCCTTCTTGCAACGTGGCCCGACCTTCGAGGCGACTGGACCTCCGTCGTTCGTTCCACTTTGTTGGAAGTCATCGAGCTGCACGCCGCACTCACTGTGGCTACCGACGCGCTGGACTTGGCCAATCGCCTCGCCGGCCCCTAGCGCCGTCTCCTCGAGTCCCAACGCCCCAGCGCTACTGCTCAGTTCAGGGCAGCGCGCTCGGCGTTGACCGCCAGGCGGTTCTTGTCCGTCGTCGCATCAGGGTCACTTGAAACAAGATTCATCTATATAGATGCCTGGCTATTATTCATCTGCGATGAGCGCTCCGTACACCGTGGGTTCATATAGTCAGACTTCGATCCAAGGTGTCCGAACGGAGCGCCCAGCGCCCCGATCCGCTCGCCGGGTCAGCCCGGCTGACACGAGGGTCGAGAGTCGTGAACATTCCCACTTACCTGCGCCGGGCCCAGGCTCCGTTGGTCCTGACGGCGGCCGTGTTGCTGACTGCGAGTGCCTGTGGCGGATCCGACGCGGGCTCGGGCGGAGACGGCGACAAGCTGTCCGGGACCATCAAGGTGGACGGCTCCAGCACGGTGGCTCCGCTGTCCACGGCGGCGGCCCAGCTGTTCCAGGCCGAGAACTCCGGGGTGAAGGTCACCGTCGGCACGTCCGGTACGGGTGGCGGCTTCGAGAAGTTCTGCAACGGCGAGACCGACATCTCCGACGCTTCGCGTCCCATCGAGGACGACGAGAAGGCGGCCTGTGACAAGAAGGGCATCAAGTTCGAGGAGTTCCAGGTCGCCAACGACGGGCTGTCGGTCGTGGTCAGCAAGGACAACGACTGGGCCGAGTGCCTGACGGTCGAGCAGTTGAAGAAGATCTGGGAGCCGGGCTCGAAGGTCAACAACTGGAACCAGATCGACCCGAAGTTCCCGAACCAGAAGCTGGAACTCTTCGGCGCCGGCACCGACTCGGGCACCTTCGACTACTTCACGCAGGCCATCAACGGCGAGGAAGGCAAGTCCCGTACGGACTACAGCCCCAGCGAGGACGACAACGTCACCGTGCAGGGCGTCTCCGGCTCCAAAGGCGGCATGGGCTACTTCGGCCTCTCGTACTACGAGGAGAACAAGGACAAGCTGAAGGTCCTGAAGATCGATGGCGGTGGCGGGTGCGTCGCGCCCGACAAGCAGACGGTGCAGGAGGGCACTTACAAGCCGTTGTCGCGGCCGCTGTTCATCTACCCGAAGGCGTCCTCGCTCGACAAGAAGGAGGTCACTGCCTTCGTCGAGTACTACGTCGAGAACAACGCCGACATCGCCTCCAAGGCCCAGTTCGTGCCCCTGAACAGTACGCAGGAGACCGAACTGAAGAAGGACCTGCAGACGCTCAAGGAACAGCACAAGTCATGAGGCGGGGCGGGCCGGTTGAGCTGCGGTCCGTCGCCGGGAGCCCCGGCTTCCTGCGGCGGTCGCAGCCGCGCAACGGCGAGAAGGTCATCAAGGTCCTGTTGGTGGCCGCCTCGCTGGTCTCGGTGCTGACCACGATCGGCATCGTCATCGCTCTGATCCCGCCGGCCGTGGAGTTCTTCGGAAAGGTCGACTTCGGGGACTTCATCACCGGCACCGACTGGTCGCCACTGTTCAAGCCGCCGCACTTCGGCGTCATCCCGCTGGTGACAGCGACATTGATGGTCACGGTCATCGCGCTGCTGGTCGCGGTGCTGCTGGGGCTCGGCGCGGCCGTTTACCTGAGCGAGTACGCCAACCCGCGGGTGCGTAAGGTCTTCAAGCCGATGCTCGAGGTGCTCGCGGGCATCCCCACCGTCGTCTACGGCTTCTTCGCGCTCAAAGCCATCACCCCACTCCTCCAGGACATCTGGCCGGGGAGCGAGGGCGGGCCGCAGGTCTTCAACGCCCTGTCCGCCGGGTTCGTCATGGGCATCATGATCATTCCGACGATCGCGTCGATGGCGGAGGACTCGATGAGCGCGGTGCCGCGCGCGCTGCGGGACGGGGCCTTCGCGCTCGGCTCGTCTCGGATGCAGGTGTCCACGCGAGTCGTGTTCCCGGCCGCGCTGTCGGGGATCGTCGCCGCCGTCGTGCTCGGCATCTCCCGGGCGATCGGCGAGACGATGATCGTCGCCATCGCGGCAGGCGGGCGGCCGAACCTGTCCTTCAACCCCCTTGAGGGGATGCAGACGATGACGGCGTTCATCGCCGCCGCCGGGATCGGAGACCTGCCGACCGGCTCCACCGGCTACCAGACCATCTTCGCGGTGGGCTCGCTGCTGTTCGTGCTGACCCTCGTGATGAACCTGGTCAGCATCCGTCTGGTGCGCAAGTACCGGGAGGTGTACGAGTGATGAGCCACGTCATCGACCACGAACCGGCCCTCGCGGACATGCCGGACGCACCCCGCCTGAAGGGCAGCGGCACCCCGTGGCGCGAGCGGTTCTTCCACCTGAGCCTGTGGGCCTCGCTCGCCGTCGGCGTCGTCTTCCTCGCCGGGCTGCTCACGTACGTCGTCGTGGAGGGCTGGTCGCGCCTGGACTCCCGGCTGTGGACCAATTTCCCGGATCTGATCAACCCGTCCAACGGCGGCGCTCAGTCCGCCATCATGGGCACGATCTGGGTGATCGCCTTCACCGCCCTGTACTGCCTGCCGACCGGCATCCTCACCGCGATCTACCTGGAGGAATACGCCGATCCGGACCGCTGGTGGAACCGCGCGATCGAGATCAACATCCAGAACCTGGCGGCCGTCCCGTCGATCGTCTACGGCATCCTCGGGCTCGGCATCATCTCCCGCGGCCTGGGCTTCGGGCAGACCGTGCTCACCGCCTCGCTGACCCTCTCACTGCTGGTCCTGCCAGTCGTGATCATCTCCTCTCGGGAAGCGATCCGCGCCGTCCCGCAGTCGATCCGGCAGGCGTCGCTCGCGCTCGGCGCGACGCAGTGGCAGACAATCTGGCGCCAAGTCCTGCCGGCCGCTGTGCCCGGCATGGCGACGGGCTCGATTCTCGCCCTGTCCCGGGCCATTGGTGAGGCGGCCCCGCTGCTCCTGCTCGGCGGCCTGACGTTCATCACCTTCAACCCGACCGGCGTGGAGAGCTCGTTCACCGTCCTGCCGATCCAGATCTTCAACTGGATCAGCCAGTCGCGAGCCGAGTTCACCGCGCTCGCCTCCGCCGCGATCGTCATCCTCCTGGTGATCCTGCTGGCGATGAACTCCCTGGCCATCTGGCTCCGCAACCGCTACTCCCGCCCCTGGTGAGTGCCATGACCTCTCCCCGTAAGACCGCTTCGCAGGAGACCGAGATGCCCGCAGCCCCCGGACCGTCCGACACACCAGCCGACGGCGGCGGTACCCGCACCCCGCGCGTCGCCTACCGCACGGCCCGCCCACTGGCCAGCCCGGTCTTCGAGATCGGCAGCCTGTCCGTCTTCTACGGCGACCACGAGGCCGTCCGCGACGTCAACATGGACATCGGCCACCAGCAGATCACCGCGATGATCGGCCCGTCCGGCTGCGGCAAGTCCACCGTCCTGCGCTGCTTCAACCGCATGAACGACCTGATCCCCACGGCCCGCGTGGCGGGCAAGATGCGCTACCACAACGAAGATCTGTACGGGCGCGAGGTCGACCCGATCGAGGTCCGCCGACGCATCGGGATGGTGTTCCAGAAGCCGAACCCGTTCCCCAAGTCCATCTACGACAACATCGCCTACGGACCCCGCGTCTCCGGCTTCAAGGGCAACCTGGACGACCTGGTCGAAGAGACCCTCACCCACGCGGCGCTCTGGGACGAGGTCAAGGAGAAACTGAAGACGTCCGCTCTCGCCCTGTCCGGCGGGCAGCAGCAGCGGCTGTGCATCGCCCGCACCATCGCGGTCAAGCCGGAGGTGATCCTCATGGATGAGCCCTGTTCGGCGCTCGATCCCATCGCCACCGCCAAGATCGAGGACCTGATGGAGCACCTTGCCGAGGAGTTCACGATCATCGTCGTCACGCACAACATGCAGCAGGCGGCCCGCGTCTCGCACCGCACCGCCTTCTTCACCGCCGATGTCGACGGCAAGGGCGAACGCCACGGCCGCCTGGTCGAGTACGACGAGACAGCCCGCATCTTCTCCAACCCCTCCGACCAGCGCACCGAGGACTACATCTCGGGCCGCTTCGGCTGAGACGCCACCGACGTCTCGTAAGAGAAGGAGAACCGGTGACACCCGAAGTGCACCGGCCGCCCGACCTGCTCCTCGCCGACCCCGACGAGGAGTTGGCGGCCAAGGCGATGACCCGCTTCGAGAACGCGGGCGTTCGCACGATCGTCTGCCACGACGGCGCCGAAGCCCTCCTCCAGGTCGGCGCCCGTCACCCCCGCGCCGTGCTCCTCGCCGCCCCGCTGCCGGTGGTCGGCGCAGCGTGTGTCACCGAACTCATCGCCCGCCTACACCCGGTTCCGGTCCTGGTGGCGGCTAGTCCGGCGGACGCGGCCGAGGCCACCGCGGCGGTGAGCGCCGGCGCGATCGCCTTCGTGGCCCATCCGTACCGAGTCGAGGAAATCCTGCCCCTACTGATGGCGGGCACCCGCGAGACACCCGAAGGCCCGCTGGTCGTCGGCGACATCGAACTCGACACCTCCGGCTTCCACGTCTACGTGCGAGGGCGCCACATCTATCTCCCCGTAAGGGAGTTCAGGCTGTTGCGCTACCTGATGGAGCACGCCAACCGGGTCGTCACACGGGAGGAACTCACCCGCGCCCTGTGGGGCACCGACACCCTCGACAGCAACACTCTGACCGTGCACATCCGACGGATCCGCACCAAACTGCGGGACGAGGGCAAGAGCTGCTGCACGATCGAGGCGATCCGCGGCATGGGCTATCGCATGGACTGCGGCCCCGCCTCCAGCGGCACGTGACTCAGCCGATCGGAGTGCGATCCGGCAGCAACTCCCGCACCAGGACATCGATCCGCGCGGTCAACGCGTCGCGCACCGCTCGCGCGCTCTGGATGTCGAGCCCGGCCAGATCCGGCAACTCCCAGTCCAGATAGCGCCTTCCCGGTCGCACCGGACAGGCATCCCCGCAGCCGAGTGTGACCACCACGTCGGCAGCCGTGACCACCTAGGCGGTCAGCGGCTTGGGGAACTCCTCGCCCACTCCGAGGCCCTGCTCGTCGAGCAACCGCAACACCACGGGAGCAATCTCCTCACCCGGCTCGGACCCGGCGGTCAGCACCCGCGCGCCGGCCCCCGCCCGGTGCCGCATGATCGCGGCGGCCAGCTGCGAACGCCCGGCGTTCTCCGTGCACACGAACAACACCTCGGGCACCGGCTTCGGCGACAGCCCCAGGCCGCGCGCGAGAGCCCCGAGCCGCTGGTCGGCGAACCGCTCGATGAGGACCGGGAGATGACGGCCGAGCCGGGCCCGTGCCGACAGCTGCCAGGAGCACTCCTCCACGTAACTCTCCACCGTCTCCCGGGAGAAGGAGCGGCTGTGCCGGGCGGCCAGTCGAGAGGTGATGCGATCGAGTACGGGCTCAAGATCCCGCAGAGCGGGCGCGGCCCGATGGCGGGAGGGCTGCTTGTCCCTGGGTTCCATCAGCGACTCCTCTGCGCGCAGATGGCGGCCGATAGCGGCCCTCACCTCGCAGAATAGATGCTTGCCTATGCTTTGCCCAGCCGGAAACCAAGGTGAACGCTGGGTGAACAAGCCGCGTGTGAGGCCTTCGAACAAGGAAACGGCACCTGACCGGCGCTTACCTTGTATAGATGGCTGTCACTGAAGTGAATGCCTCGGAGGTGGCGGACGAGGCGAAGACGGAGACCTGCACGCCGGGCCTGGCATGCCTGTTGATCGAGCGCGACGAGGCCGAACGCCTCGCGGTGCTCCTCAAGGCCATCGCCGATCCGACTCGTCTACAGATCTTCCGCATCATCGAGCGGGCCCCGGCGGGCGAGGCGTGCGTCTGCGACCTCGCGGACTGCCTGGGCTTCCGCCAGCCCACCGTCAGCCATCACCTCAAGATCATGACCGAGGCGGGCCTCCTGGACCGCGAGCGTCGCGGGACCTGGGCCTGGTACTCGATCAACGAGGACGGCCTGAAGGCGGTTCGCGCGATCCTGGATCCTGCCGTCTGACCGCAGCCACCCGTCGCAGGAACGACACTGCCCGGTACGTATCTCTGTTGACCAGAGGCCGAGTTGGAGGCGCGTACGGGCGCCTGCCTCGTTCCCCTTGCCGTGACCGTCGGCCGAGGGTCACGCTGATGTCGAGCCCGCGGAGGCGGTCATGGCCAAGGACTGTTCTGGTGGGGCGAGGCGTTGCGTGGCGTGCCTGCGTTGCGGGCAGCGCCCGTGCACGTCGCGGCAGGGGCCGCGCAGCGTACTTCGGTTGGGGCGAACCGTCTTGACCTATCGGGCCTGCTTCCGCTGGTCCTTTATCGTCCCGGTGATGGTGGCCGGCCTACTGGTCGGCGGCGCCGTCGCCGGGCTGCTGCCGGCGACCGGCACGGGCGCCGCATTCGTGACCCTGGTCTGGGCGGCCTGCACCCTTCGGGTGCTCCGCCTCGATCCCGCCTGCCCCGCGCCCGGTGGCGCGCCGGGCCCCGGAGGTGCCGGGCTGCGCGAGCCACGTCGCCCCAAGCCGGTTCCGCCATCCGGGGCGATCGCTCTGGCGCTGCCCGAGGGCCCTGTCGCGGGTGCTGCCGGCGCCTGACGCCTTGGTTCAGTGGTCGGCCAGGAGCGAACCGAATGTCTGTCGCCCGATCTGCTCTGCCTGGTGCTGGCCGACGGTCCTCCCCCGAACATCCGGGTGTTGCGCGATCCATGACTGAGCGGAGTCAGCGGTGGCGAAGAAGTTCAGCGCATCGCAGCACACTGCGGCGGCCGGCCCGTCGCAGGCGCGTCGGCCGACGAACACCACCGCGGACGCGGGCTCCCACGCCATCTGCCCGTTGTCGCTTGTGACTTGGACCCGTTCGCCGGTGATCGGGTCGACGGAGACGATGACCGCGTCCGTGTTGAGCATCTTCGGGATGCCCAGGGCGTCGATCGCGCACATCGACCACAGCTGCGTACCGCCTGCCAGCGTCACCCGGTGCACGGTGGGCACGGCGGAGAACGGGTAGGCCGCACGGATCTGCGCGTCCTCGTCGAGGGTGAGGAAGTCCTCGCGGGCCAGGTCCGACAGGACCTCGGCGGCACTGCGTCCCGCCCCCGCCGCGTAGGGCTCCAGAACCATGGCGCCGGGGGCCTGGCCCGTGTCGGCGAAATGCCGCAGCACAGCCTGCTGCACGGCACGCAGGCCTCGCTCGGCTGGAGCGCGCCGCCCCCGTCCGGCCCGCCCGACCGGATCGAGCAGGTCCGACTCGCAGCGAACCTCTCCGTCGGCCTCGGCCGGTGCGGCAGCGTCCAGGGCCTGCCGCAGTTCGTCCACGCCCGGCGCGCCGTCCGTGCTCCCGTCGGCGTGCCGGTAGATCCGGCACGACACGCTGGCCGTGGCTCCGGCCGATGCGAAAGGATCAGTGCCGTTCACGAGAACCGTGGGAGATCCGGTCATGCCCCAGCGGGCCGCTTCGGCTTCCTCCGTCACCTCCACGTAGTCCACTGTGGCTGCCCGCCCGGCCAGCGCCGTACGGACCCGGTCCGCTGCCACCGGCGCGTTGGGGCAGTCGGGAACCGTAAGTACCGTGATCCGCATCGTTGTCGTCCTCCCAGTCCAGCACTTCTGCACGAGACGCTAGACCTTCCACTGCACTGGAAGGTCAAGGACTAGCCTGGAGAGATGCGTATCGGAGAGTTGGCTGTTCAGAGCGGGGTCAGTGCCAAGACCATCCGCTTCTACGAGCAGGCCGGCCTCCTGCCCGAACCACCGAGGACGCCCAGCGGCTACCGCGACTACCCCGCCGACGCCGCCACCCGTCTCGCGTTCATCCGGGATGCTCAGCACGCCGGGCTCACCCTCGCCGAGATCCGCGGAATTCTCGTCCTTCGTGACAGCGGACAGGCTCCCTGTGATCACGTCAGCACGCTGATCCAGCAACACCTCGATGAGATCAGCCGGCGGATGGCCGAACTGCGCAAGACCCGGTCCGCGCTTCGCGATCTCGCCCAACGCGCCGCCGAAACAGACCCGGCCTCCTGCACGGACACCGACATCTGCCGCATCATCCGTCAGCCGGGCTGACGAACCATGGGACAGCCCGGCTTCGCCTCCCGTCCCGCGCCGCCAGCGGTGACGGATACCTCCATGATCGGGGCGGCGCGGGTGAGGGGGCGTACCAACTTCAGGCAGTGGCCGCGGCGAGAGCCTTCTCACTGTCGGCGAGCCCGGCCAGGTAGCGCTCCGCGTCGAGTGCGGCGGCGCACCCGGATCCGGCTGCCGTGATCGCCTGGCGGTAGGTGTGGTCGACGACGTCGCCCGCGCCGAAGACGCCCGGGATGTTCGTACGCGTCGAAGGGGCATCCACCTTCAGATAGCCCTCGGCGCCCAACTCCAGCTGCCCGGTGAACAGTTCGGTGCGCGGATCGTGCCCGATCGCGATGAACAGTCCCGTCGCATCCACCCTGCGGGTACTGCCCTCAAAGGTGTCGCGCAGGGTCAGCCCGCTCAGCATGCCGTTCTCCTCGTGGAGTTCGGCGATCTCGCTGTCGAAGGCGAAGGAGATCTTGTCGTCGGAGAACGCCCGGTTCTGCATGACCTGCGAGGCACGCAGGGTGGAGCGGCGGTGCACGATGGTCACCGAGCGGGCGAAGCGGGTGAGGAAGGTGGCCTCTTCCATGGCAGTGTCGCCGCCGCCGACGACCACGATGTCGCGGTCGCGGAAGAAGAAGCCGTCGCAGGTCGCGCACCAGGACACGCCCCGCCCGGAGAGGGTGTCCTCCTTGGGCAGGCCAAGCTTGCGGTAGCCGGAGCCGGTCGCGATGATCACCGTCTTCGCCCGGTGCACGGTGCCCGCGCTGTCGGTGACTGTCTTGACGGAGCCGGTCAGGTCAACCTCGACAACATCGTCGTCCAGCATCTCGGCGCCGAACCTCTCGGCCTGCGCCCTCATGCTGTCCATGAGGACGGGGCCGTCCACCCCCTCGGGAAAGCCGGGGAAGTTCTCCACCTCGGTCGTCGTGGTCAGTGAACCGCCGACGAAGATCGAGCTGCCGAAGAGCAGTGGCTTGAGGTTGGCGCGGGCCGTGTACAGAGCAGCCGTGTACCCCGCCGGTCCGGAGCCGATGATGATGACGTTGCGTATACCGTCGTCGGCGGCAGTGGGCGATGCGGCGGTCATGCCTTCGGCTCCGGGGCGATCTCGGCGATCAGACCCTCGACGAGGACCTTGATCTCGTCCCGGATCGGACGTACGGCCTCCACGCCCTGGCCCGCCGGGTCCTCCAGCTTCCAGTCGAGGTAGCGCTTACCGGGGAAGACGGGGCAGGTGTCGCCGCAGCCCATGGTGATGCAGACGTCCGACTCCTTGACCGCGTCGACAGTCAGGATCTTCGGGGTCTCGGCGGAGATGTCGATGCCGACCTCGGCCATGGCCTCGACGGCGGCAGGGTTCACTTCCTTACCGGGGTTCGAACCGGCCGAGCGAACCTCGACACGATCTCCGGCCAGGTGGGTCAGCCAGGCGGCGGCCATCTGGGAACGGCCGGCGTTGTGGACACAGACGAAGAGCACAGAGGGCTTGTCGGACATCAGAGGTCTCTCTTGATCTCGTGAGCGCCGCCGAACGGCGAAGTCAGGGCCGACTGATATCAGCACCCGGTGGCATCAGCAGCCACTGATGTGAGAGTATCAGTCCATGATGACGTCAGTCGACACTGACCTGATCCGGGTGCTGGCCGACCCGCTCAGGCTCCAGATCGTGACCCTGCTCGCCCGCGAGACGCTGTGCACCACCCACCTGGTGGAGGAGACCGGCGCCCGCCAGACGAACCTCTCCAACCACCTGAGAGTCCTGCGCGAGGCGGGGGTCGTGGACACGGAGCCATGCGGCCGCTTCACCTACTACAAGCTGCGTCCGGACGTCATCGCCCAGCTCGCCGGCCAGTTCGCCGAACTGGCCGAGTCCGCCCGCACCGCCGCCGACAACAAGAGGGCCTGCCCGTGACCCGCACCGACGCACCCGCCACCGCGACGGCCGAGGAATCCTCGATCGTCGCGAAGCTGTCGACACTCGACCGCTACCTCGCCGTATGGATCCTGCTCGCCATGGGAGTCGGCCTCGGCCTCGGCCGTCTGATCCCCGGCCTGGGCGACGCGCTGGCGAAGGTCGAGATCGGCGGCATCTCACTGCCGATCGCCATCGGCCTGCTCGTGATGATGTACCCGGTCCTCGCGAAGGTCCGCTACGACAAGCTCGACACGGTCACCGGCGACAAGAAGCTCATGGTCTCGTCGCTGGTCATCAACTGGATCGTCGGCCCGGCGGTGATGTTCGCACTGA
>NZ_WWIA01000172.1 GCF_009870065.1 Streptomyces sp. SID5785
TCGCGGACGTGATCGGCGCCCCGGGCGACGGATGGCGGATCGCCATGTCGACGACGGGCAACGAGCGGGGCCTCACCCTGCGCTCCCCCGGCCGCTTCCTGGCCGCGGCGGACCGGCTGGCCGGGCTGTGGCGGGAGCGCGGCGCCGACCCCGCGCTGCGGGACCGGGTGGCGGACGCGCTGGTCGGGGCGCGCGCCTATCAGCTGTTCACGTACGCCAACGCGTCGAGGTTCGCGGCCGGCGAGCAGATAGGCGCCGAGTCCAGTCTGAACAAGGTGTTCTGGTCGGAGTACGACATCGCGCTGCACGAGACGGCGCTCGACCTCCTCGGGCAGGACGCGGAGCGGGCGGACGGGGAGTGGGCGGAGGGGTACGTGTTCTCGCTCGCGGGCCCGATCTACGCGGGGACCAACGAGATCCAGCGCGACATCATCGCCGAGCGGCTGCTCGGCCTGCCGAAGGGGCGCCGCTGATGAGGTTCCTCCTGGACGCGGAGCAGGCCGAGTTCGGCCGCACGCTGGACCGGATGCTCGGCGCGGCGGACACCCCGGCGGCGGTGCGGGCCTGGGCGGACGGGGACGCCGGTCCGGGGCGGGCGCTGTGGGCGCGGCTCGCGCAGGCCGGGGTGTTCGCGCTCGCGGTGCCCGAGGCGTACGAGGGGCTCGGGCCGCTGCCGGTCGAGCTGGCGGTGGCGTACGTGGAGCTGGGGCGCCACGCGGTGCCGGGTCCCGTGGTGGAGACGGCGGCCGCGGCGGCGCTGCTCGCGGCCCTGCCGGAGGCGACGGGCGCGGCGAAGGAGTGGCTGCCCCGGATCGCGGCGGGGGACGCGCTGCTGTCGCTGACCGGGGGCGCCTCGGGTGCGTACGCGCTGGACGCGGACGTGGCGGACGCGGTGCTGGTCGGCGACGGCGACACGCTGCGGCTCGCGGCCGGGTGCGGGCCGCTGCGGGTGTCGGCCGATCCGGCGCGGCGGCTGTCCGTCCCGGAGGGCGGCGAGGTGCTGGCCCGCGGGCCGCTGGTGCGGGCCGCGGTGGCGCGCGCGTCGGACCTCGCGGCGTTCCTGACCGCGGCCCAGTCGCTCGGTGTGGGGCTCGAACTGCTGCGCAGGACCGTGGAGTACGTGGGGCAGCGCCGCCAGTTCGGGGTGGCGATCGGCTCGTTCCAGGTGGTGAAGCACCGGCTGGCGGACGCGCTGGTCGGGCTGGAGTTCGCGCGGCCGCTGTTGTTCGGGGCGGCCCTGACCCGGGCGCCCGCCGAGGTGGCGGCGGCCAAGCTGGCGGCGGGCGAGGCGGCGTACCGGGCGGCGAGGGCGGCACTCCAGCTGCACGGCGCGGTGGGGTACACGCAGGAGCTCGACCTGTCTCTGTGGCTCAGGAAGGCGCGGCCGCTGCGCGATGCCTGGGGCGGCCCGGCGGCCTGTCGCGCGCGGGTGACGGCGGACCTGGGCGTCGCCCCCTGAGCGGCACGGGGCGAGGGACAGAAACAGGGGCAGCCACGGACCCGGCCCGGGCGTTCGCTATTTTGAACGCCGCCCGACGTGCACGACTGCACGACGTCGCCGACCCCAGGAGCCGGCCGTGGAACCCTCGCCCCAGTCCGCCACGACCCCGACGTGCTACCGCCACGCCGGCACGGAGACACACATCCGCTGCGCCCGCTGCGAGCGCCCGATATGCCCGGAGTGCATGCGGGACGCGGCGGTCGGCTTCCAGTGCCCGGAGTGCGTGCGCGAGGGGTCCCGGTCGGTGCGCGCGGCCCGCACGGTGGCCGGTGGACGGATCGCGGCCGTCCCCCTGGTCACGTACGCGCTCATGGCGGTGAACGTCCTGGTGTACGTCGCCGAGCTGGTCCGCCCCCAACTGGTCGACCGCTTGCAGATGCTGGGCATCGGGCTGATGGGGCCCGACGGCGGCGCGTACGAGTACCAGACGCCGTACCCGTCCACCTTCCACCCGGAGGGCGTGGCGGACGGCGAGTGGTACCGGCTGCTGACCGGTGCGTTCCTGCACCTGCCGCCCGGCGACTACTGGTTCGGGCTGCTGCACATCACGCTGAACATGGCGTCCCTGTGGAACCTCGGCCGGCTGGTCGAGTCGCAGCTGGGCCGCGTCCGGTACCTGGCGCTGTATCTGCTGTCCGCGCTCGGCGGCTCGGTCGCGGTGCTGCTCCTGGCGCCGGAAACACCGACGGTCGGCGCGTCCGGCGCGATCTTCGGGCTCGGCGCGGCCTACTACGTGATCGCGCGGCGCATGAAGTGGGACATGCGCCAGGTCAACCAGTTCATGGGCGCCTTCCTGCTCTGGATGATCATCTCGGCCAGGTTCGCGTCGTGGCAGGGGCATCTCGGCGGTCTGCTCGCCGGCGCGCTCGTGGCGGTGGCGCTGCTGCACGCGCCGCAGGCCCGGCGCACGCCGGTGCAGGCGGTGGCCTGCGTCGGGGTGTTCGCCCTGCTCATGGCGGTGACCGCGCTCAGAGTGGGAGCACTGGTCTGAACCGGTCGGGCCGCCGCTTACTCTGTCCCGCATGAAACGCGCAGGCTGTCTGGCCCTCTCCTTCCTCGCGGTGGCACCCCTCGCCACGGTGGCGGTCTTTCTGCTGTCCCCCGACGGGAAGAGCGACGACTCGCCCGCGCTGCCGTCGTCGTCGGCACAGCCCTACGACGAGAGCCGGTCGGCGGCCGAGCGCAGGGCCGACGACAAGCTGATAGCCGGCCTGCCGGCGGGCCTCGCGGCGCCGGCCAAGAAGGAGCTGGCGCAGCAGCTCGTGGCGAGCGCGGAGAACTCGACGCTGGACTGGCGCGGCCAGTACGGGTACATCGAGGACATCGACGACGGGCAGGGCTACACGGCCGGCATCATCGGCTTCTGCACCGGCACGCACGACCTGCTGACCCTGGTGGAGCGCTACACGAAGGCACACCCGGACAACGGTCTGGCCCGCTATCTGCCGGCGCTGCGCAAGGTCGACGGCTCGGACTCGCACGAGGGTCTCGACCCGGGCTTCACCGCGGCGTGGAAGGCGGAGGCCGGCAAGGCGGAGTTCCGCACCGTGCAGAACGAGGAGCGCGACCGGGTCTACTTCGACCCGGCGGTGCGCCTCGCGAAGCTGGACGGGCTCGGCACGCTGGGCCAGTTCGTCTACTACGACGCGATGGTGCTGCACGGTCCCGGCACCGGCCCGAGCGGGTTCTACGGGCTGCGCGAGGCGGCCCTCAAGGAGGCCGACACCCCGTCACAGGGCGGCAGCGAGAAGGCGTTCCTCGACATCTTCCTCGATCTGCGGCGCGAGGCGATGAAGGAGAAGAACCCGGACCGGGACACGACCCGGATCGACACGGCGCAGCGCCGGTTCCTCTACGACGGGAACCTGTCGCTGAAGACGCCGCTCACCTGGCAGGTGTACGGAGAAACGTTCAAGGTGCCGTGATTCACGCCGAAACGGTCCCGCGGGCAGCACGACATCTGTGAAGATGATGTGCCCAAAGCGTGGCGCCCAGGTGTGCGCCCGCCTGCCCAAAAAGGACAACACATGAACATACGCCCCGTCTTGGCCACCGCCTCCGCGGTCTCCGTCTCCGCGTTCGCCGCCGTGGCCCTGCTGGGAGCGGCCCCCGCGTACGCCACCGAGTACAGCTCGGCCCTGAAGGTACGCGGGGTCCAGTACGACGCACCGGGCCGCGACGACAACCGCTGCTCGGGCGGAAACACCGCGCAGGAGTACGTGACGCTGAAGAACTACTCCAAGTCCGCGACCATCAACCTCAAGGGCTACCTGGTGAAGGACGCGGCCGGCAACCGCTTCACCTTCACCAGGAGCCACACCCTGCAGCCCGGCGACTACGTCCGCCTGCGCGGCGGCAAGGGCACGGACTCCGACGCGAAGAACGTCGTCTACCGCAACAACTGCAACTTCCTCTGGAACAACGGCGGGGACACGATCTACCTGTACAAGCCGTCCGGCCCGCACTCGGACACGCACAAGTACACGAAGTCCGCCAACGACCGCGACGGCAACGGGTACATCGGCTTCCACAGCTGACCGGGCGGAGCGGGCGCCCGGTGAACGCACCGCGACGCCCGCCCTGTTCGTCCGGTCGGGGACTGGTCGGGCGAGCGTCGCGCTCTGTTCCGTACGCCGTTGTACGGGACGTCTATCGGGGGACCGTCACACGGCGAGTGCGCGGTCCGTCGGGCGGATCGGGGCCGGCAGGTCGGACGCGCCCGTGAGGAAGCGGTCGACCCCGCGGGCGGCCGAGCGGCCCTCCGCGATGGCCCAGACGATGAGGGACTGGCCGCGGCCGGCGTCCCCGGCGACGAAGACGCCGGGGACGTTCGTCTGGAAGTCGGCGTCGCGCTCGATGTTGCCGCGCGCGTCGAGGTCCAGGCCGAACTGCGCGACCAGGCCGTTCTCCTGGTCGGTGCCGGTGAAGCCCATGGCGAGCGTGACCAGCTGGGCGGGGATCTTGCGCTCCGTGCCCGGCAGCGGCGTCAGCTTGCCGTCGACGAACTCGACCTCGGTGAGGTGCAGCCACTGGACGTTGCCGTCCTCGTCGCCCTCGAAGTGCGTCGTCGAGACGGAGTAGACGCGCTCGCCGCCCTCCTCGTGGGCCGAGGTGACCTTGTACAGCATGGGGAAGGTCGGCCACGGCTGCGCGGCGGGGTCCCGGTCGTCGTTCGGACGCGGCATGATCTCCAGCTGCGTGACCGAGGCGGCGCCCTGGCGGTGTGCGGTGCCCACGCAGTCGGCGCCGGTGTCGCCGCCGCCGATGACGACGACGTGCTTGCCCTCGGCGGTGATGGGGGGCTGCACGAAGTCGCCCTCCTGCACCTTGTTGGAGAGCGGCAGGTACTCCATCGCGAAGTGGATGCCGTTGAGCTCGCGGCCGGGGACCGGCAGGTCGCGGGAGATGGTGGCGCCCGCGGCGACGACGACCGCGTCGTAGCGCTTGCGCAGCTTCGCGGCGTCGAGGTCGCGGCCGATCTCCACGCCCGTGCGGAACTTGGTGCCCTCCGCGCGCATCTGCTCGATGCGGCGGTTGATGTGCCGCTTCTCCATCTTGAACTCGGGGATGCCGTAGCGCAGCAGGCCGCCGATGCGGTCGGCGCGCTCGTACACGGCGACCGTGTGGCCGGCCCGGGTCAGCTGCTGGGCGGCGGCGAGACCGGCGGGGCCGGAGCCGATGACGGCGACGGTCTTGCCGGACAGGCGCTCGGGGATCTGCGGGGCGACGTCGCCCCGGTCCCACGCCTGGTCGATGATCGAGACCTCGACGTTCTTGATGGTGACGGCCGGCTGGTTGATGCCGAGCACGCACGCCGACTCACAGGGCGCCGGGCAGAGGCGGCCGGTGAACTCCGGGAAGTTGTTGGTGGCGTGCAGGCGCTCCTGCGCGGCCGACCAGTCCTCGCGGTAGGCGAAGTCGTTCCACTCGGGGATCAGGTTCCCCAGCGGGCAGCCGTTGTGGCAGAACGGGATGCCGCAGTCCATGCAGCGGGACGCCTGCTTGCTGATGACGGGCAGCAGGGAACCGGGGACGTAGACCTCGTTCCAGTCCTGGACGCGCTCGCCGACCGGGCGGGTCTTGGCGACCTCGCGGCCGTGGTTGAGAAAGCCCTTGGGATCAGCCATTGGTCGCCGCCTCCATCATCTTCTCGGTGATCTCGGTCTCGGTCAGACCGTCTCGCTCGGCGGCGTCCTTGGCGGCGAGCACTGCCTTGTACGTGCTGGGGATGATCTTGCTGAAGCGCTCGACGGCGGCGGGCCACTCGGCGAGCAGCTTCTCGGCGACCGTCGAACCGGTCTCCTCGGCGTGGCGGCGCACGACGTCGTGCAGCCACTGCCGGTCGGTGTCGTCGAGCGGACCGACCGCCGACTGGCTCGCGGCGTTGACGTTGTCGGTGTCGAGGTCGATGACGTACGCGATGCCGCCGGACATGCCGGCCGCGAAGTTGCGGCCCGTCTCGCCGAGGACGACCGCGTGGCCGCCGGTCATGTACTCGCAGCCGTGGTCGCCCACGCCCTCCGAGACGACCGTGGCACCGGAGTTGCGGACGCAGAAGCGCTCGCCGGTGCGGCCGCGCAGGTACAGCTCGCCGCCCGTCGCGCCGTACGCGATGGTGTTGCCGGCGATCGTCGAGTACTCGGCGAGGTGGTCGGCGCCGCGGTCCGGGCGGACCACGATGCGGCCGCCGGACAGGCCCTTGCCGACGTAGTCGTTGGCGTCGCCCTCCAGGCGCAGCGTGACACCGCGCGGCACGAAGGCGCCGAAGGACTGGCCGGCCGAGCCGGTGAAGGTGATGTCGATGGTGTCGTCGGGCAGGCCCGCACCGCCGAACTTCTTCGTCACCTCGTGGCCGAGCATGGTGCCGACCGTGCGGTTGATGTTGCGGATGGCGACCTGGGCGCGCACCGGGCGGGCGTCGGCCTGGTCGTCGGCCGCGAGGGCGTCGGCGGCGAGCTTGATCAGCTCGTTGTCGAGGGCCTTCTCCAGGCCGTGGTCCTGGGTGACGAGCTGGTGGCGGACGGCGCCCGTGGGCAGGTCCGGCACGTGGAACAGCGGCTCCAGGTCCAGGCCCTGCGCCTTCCAGTGGGTCACGGCGCGCTCGGTGTCGAGGAGTTCGGCGTGGCCGACGGCCTCCTCGATGGAGCGGAAGCCCAGCTCGGCGAGGAGCTCGCGGACCTCTTCGGCGATGAACTCGAAGAAGTTGACGATGTACTCGGCCTTGCCGGAGAACCGCTCGCGCAGCGTGGGGTTCTGGGTGGCGATGCCGACCGGGCAGGTGTCCAGGTGGCAGACGCGCATCATGACGCAGCCGGAGACGACGAGCGGAGCGGTCGCGAAACCGAACTCCTCGGCGCCGAGCAGCGCGGCGATGACGACGTCGCGGCCCGTCTTGAGCTGGCCA
>NZ_WWIA01000019.1 GCF_009870065.1 Streptomyces sp. SID5785
CGTCAGAGTTCGTTTCAGCTCGCCTGTGCTGTCGTGTCGCGCAGCCTGGCTGCGCGGGGGCGCGCTCACCGGGCCGTGCGTCCCTGTACAGAGCGGGATGCGACGCATATGTGTGCGGGTGCGTGCGAAGTCGGCATGTGGATCCTTCGACAGGGAGGGACGGTCCTCGGCGGAGCCGTCCAGGGCGGAAGTCGCGTACCGGGTCGTGCGGGTGCGGGTGCGGGTGCGGGACCGCCTCAGCGGACCGGGTTCATCCAGGCCAGTTCCGGCGGCGTGGACCCGGTGACGAGCCGGTCGGCCAGGAGCCGTCCGGTCAGCGGCCCGAGTGTGAGGCCCCACATCCCGTGGCCACCGGCCACGTACACCCCCTCGGTGCGGGTCGGGCCGACCACGGGTACTCCGTCCCCGGTGAGGGGCCGGGATCCCACCCATTCACGGGACACGCCGTTCCAGTCGGCGCCGTTGATCAACGGGCGGATCGCTCGAGTGATCGCGTCGATCCGCGACCGGTCCAGGGGATGGTCGGGCGAGCGCAGTTCCATCACCCCGGCGACATGCGCGTGGTCGCCGCGGGGTGCCACCGCGACCCGCGGCGCGGCGAAGTACAGCGGACCGCGCAGCGGCTCCGACAGCGGCACGGAGAAGCTGTACCCGCGGCCCGGATGCTGCGGGACCCGGACACCGTGGGCAGCCGCGAGCCCCGGCATCCACGCACCGTTGGCGATGACCACGGCATCGGCCTCACGCCGGGTGCCGTCGGCACAGCGCACGAGGGAACGCCCGCGGACCCGTTCCACGGCCGTCGCCGTCACGTTCTCGCTGATCTTTGCGCCCCGGATGCGAACCTGTTCGCCCAGGGCGCTGACATAGCCGGCCGGGTCCAGGTACCGCTGACCGCCGACCCGGACCGCCAGGCCGATGCGTGAGGAAAGGTGTGGCTCCGCCTCACGGGCCTGTTCGCCGGTGAACATCTGCACGTCGACCGGTTGGCCCGCCGCCGCGACCGCCTCCAGGCCGTGCATCAGGTGTGCGGCCTGCTGCTTGTTCTCGAAGGCGGCGAGGACCGCGCCGTCGTGGACGGGGGCCTGCACCCCTCCGGCTCCCTGCGCGTCGAACGCGTCGAAGACCTGGGCGTTCATACGCCGGTACCCGGCCATGGCACGGTCCCACTGCGCGCCCGTGCAGTGACGCACGAGCCGGAGCAGAAAGCGGGCGAGCGCGGCATCCGGCCGTTTCGGCAACCGCACCGGGGAGGCACGGTCGAACACCGCCCGTGCGCCGTCGCGCAGCACGGAGGGCTCCGGCAGCGGCACGGTGAACGCCGGTGCGACAAAGCCGGCGTTTCCCCAGGAGGCGCCGCCTCCCACGAACTGCCTGTCGAGCACCTCCACCTCTACGCCGTGTTCCTGCAGCGACCACGCGCAGGAGAGGCCGACCATGCCCGCACCGATGATCAGGACCCGTTCGGGTGCCATGTCCACTCCGTTCACCAGGGTTGTGTGGTGGAGACCCTAGGAACGCCCTGACCTGCAGTATTCGGCCGATAGGCACAACGAGGTGCCGGCCGTTCGTACTCCCCGACGAAGCGGTGAGTCCCTCAGTCCCCGAACACCCGGAGCTGAAGCATCACGGCGAAGCGGGCGCGCGGATCCGACAGGTCGATCCGCCCGATCTCGCCCACCCGGCGAAGCCGATAGCGGAACGTATTGGGATGCACGTGCACCGCCCGCGCCGCCGACGCCACATCGCCGAGGGCATCGAGCCAGGCGGCCAGCGTCGCCACGAGATCGCCCTGATGCACTTGGTCGTAGGCGCGCAGACGGGCCAGCGGACCGCTGAACGCGTCGCCGTGGGC
>NZ_WWIA01000173.1 GCF_009870065.1 Streptomyces sp. SID5785
GCTGCCGCGCCCTCGCCGAGCAGGGCGTGCGCGACCGGCTGGAGGCGCGGCACCGCCCGCGCGTGCCCGCCTCCCGCGCGCGGCTGCTCGCACTGCCCGGCGGCCGCTCGGCCGCGGACAAGGAGCCGGCCAAGCCCAAGCCGGCCACACCGCCGCGCCCGGTGCCCACACCGTCCGAGGCGTTCCCGCCCAAGCGACGCCCGCAACAGCCCCCGGCCCCGTCTCAACGGCTCGTCGCGGGCTAGCTACTCTGGGGGCATGGACTACGTCTCCGCGCTCGTGCCCCCGGTCGTGATGGCCGCGTTCTTCATCGCCCTCATCATGGTGATCGTGAAGACGCAGGGCGGCGACAAGAAGGCCAAGGAGGACGCGGCCGTGGACGCCGCCCTCGCGCGCGTGGAGGCCGCCTCCGCACGCCAGAGCGACCCGGCGTCGCGGGACGGCAGCAGCAGCTGACACAAGGGGTGCCCCGAGGGGCACCCCTTTTCGTGGCCTCTGCGGTCACCCGCCATGTCTGCGGGGTTATTCCGTTCTTCGCCCACTATTGTGCTGTTCGTGCCGCGCCCCCTGGGAGAACTCGAAGACGCAGTGATGACGCGGGTGTGGAAGTGGAACCGCCCGGTGACTGTGCGAGAAGTGCTGGAGGACCTCCAGCAGGAACGGTCCATCGCGTACACGACCGTCATGACCGTTTTGGACAATCTCCACCAGAAGGGCTGGGTGCGCCGCGAAGCGGAAGGCCGGGCCTATCGATATGAGGCGGTCTCCACCCGCGCCGCGTACTCCGCCGCGCTGATGAACGAGGCATGGGCCCGCAGCGACAACCCCGCCGCCGCCCTCGTCGCCTTCTTCGGCATGATGTCCGAGGAGCAGCGCGAAGCCCTCAGGGACGCGATGCGCATCGTTCAGCCCGAAGAGCGGCCGGGACCCGGGGAAGCGGGCGAGGAGCCCGGGCGATAGCGTCCCGCACATGGCACGAGAGCTCCCCGAAGTCGAGACAGGCATCGATTCGGCCGCTAATGCGGTCACGGTACGCAGGGCCAGGACGGCCGATGTGCCGGCGGTGCGCCGACTGCTCGACGCCTACAGCCGACAGGGGATCCTGCTCGACAAAGCCACCGTCACGCTTTACGAGGACATCCAGGAGTTCTGGGTCGCGGAACGGGACGACAACGCCGAGGTGGTCGGCTGCGGCGCCCTCCACGTCATGTGGGAAGACCTGGCGGAAGTCCGCACCCTCGCGGTGAATCCTCAGGTCAAGGGCGCCGGGGTGGGCCACCAGGTGCTCGGCAAGCTGCTGCAGACCGCCCGCTGGATCGGTGTTCGCCGCGTTTTCTGTCTCACCTTCGAAGTCGAGTTCTTCGCGAAGCACGGCTTCGTGGAGATCGGCGAGACGCCCGTCGATACCGTTGACACCGATGTCTACAGCGAGCTGCTGCGTTCCTATGACGAGGGCGTCGCGGAGTTCCTCGGTCTCGAACGAGTGAAACCCAACACCCTGGGCAACAGCCGGATGCTTCTGCATCTGTGATCGTCGCTGTTCGGTATTCCGCCGGGTCGTGGCCGCCGGTTCCCTATGTCCGAAACGCGCATGTTCCCGCTCCCGCTGGGCAGCGTTCAACTCGGGGATCTCTCCCGGATCTCAGCCGGGGGTTTGTGTTTTTCGGGCAAAAGCGGTTTGCTTTCCGGCGTACTGCATAGTGCATATAACAAGGGGACGGCGATACAGCGGCCGCGGTCGCAGGGGGGCCGGCCCTTCGGATATCGATGAAAGGAAATCCGGTGGCACAGAAGGTTCAGGTCCTTCTTGTCGATGACCTCGACGGCGGCGAGGCGGACGAGACCGTGACGTTCGCGCTCGACGGCAAGACCTACGAGATCGACCTCACCACCGCCAACGCGGACAAGCTCCGCGGCCTGCTCGACCCGTACCTCAAGGGCGGCCGCCGCACCGGTGGCCGTGCCGCGGGCGGCCGGGGCAAGGCGCGCGCCGCGTCCGCCGGAGGCAACCAGGACACCGCGGCCATCCGCGCCTGGGCCAAGGAGAACGGCCACGACGTCAACGACCGCGGCCGCGTCCCCCAGAAGGTCCGCGAGGCCTACGAGAAGGCCAACGGCTGAGCCGTCGGACTCGCGCAGGCGCGGCGCAGCCGGACCCGGTGGCAGTACGTCGCCGCCGTGTCCACGAGCCGTACGAGATCGGGGGCGCCCCCACCGCCCCCCACGGCGGACCCGGCCGAGCAGGCGGCCAGGCTCGTCAGCGCGGCCAGCACCGGCTCCGTACCGGGCCCGGGGGGCCGCAGCCACGTCGCGGCCTCCTGAGGGCCGGACCAGCCGGGCGGCGCCGGCGCCGCGATGAACCCGTCCGCCCCGTGGGCGACGAGGTCCAGCGGCAGCGTTCCCCACTCGAGCCAGTCGAGGAGCCCCGGCAGCTCCTCCGTGGCGCCCGCGGCGACCAGCAGTTGCATCGACGCCCCGTGCAGGGCCACCGGCGTGCGGGGATCGAGCCGGCGCAGCATGGCGAAGCCGGCATCGGCCGGCACCTCCAGGGCGTCGAACCGCAGTCCCGTGCGCAGCCGCACCCCGTCGGGCCCGGCCGTCGCCGCCCAGCCGAGCTCGTCCTCGTACCACTGCCGGACCCGGTCCTGCCGCTCCCGCCGGTCGTCGCGCGGGAGCGGGCGGCGCGGGGCGGGGACCGTGGGGCGCGGGGGGAGAGCCATGACAGGAGCAACCGTCCGGAGCTGTCGCGGGTTACGCACCGTGGCCTGTCGAGCGCGCAGAGTGGCCGGAACGGGGCGCTCGGGGCGCGCCGGGTGGCGCAAGGGTGTTCGCCCGTAGCTGAGGGAACCGGCGCGCGCTGCATGGAGTGTCAGTCCCTGCGGGTAAGACATCCCTAGTGGGAGGGCCGACACGAACGGGTCGGGCGTCTCGCGTTCGCCATCGGCGTAGTGATGGTGTGGGTATCTGCCTGGCCTGCGGGAACATCGTCTCGCACCATCGGGTTGGAGCAGATGTCGGCGTTCGGGGCAGGAGGCCATGAACGGGTGTCGGCAGTTGGAATGAGCGGTCCCCGCTTGCGGGACTAAGCTGCGGAAGGACAGGGAGGGGACAGCCCCCTTACTGCCTGACCGCTCTGAGGAGCGATTAACGATGTTCGAGAGGTTCACCGACCGCGCGCGGCGGGTTGTCGTCCTGGCTCAGGAAGAAGCCCGGATGCTCAACCACAACTACATCGGCACCGAGCACATCCTCCTGGGCCTGATCCACGAGGGTGAGGGTGTCGCCGCTAAGGCCCTGGAGAGCCTCGGGATTTCGCTCGAGGCGGTCCGCCAGCAGGTGGAGGAGATCATCGGCCAGGGCCAGCAGGCCCCGTCCGGGCACATCCCCTTCACCCCCCGTGCCAAGAAGGTCCTGGAGCTGTCGCTCCGCGAGGCCCTTCAGCTGGGCCACAACTACATCGGCACGGAGCACATCCTGCTCGGCCTGATCCGCGAGGGCGAGGGCGTCGCCGCCCAGGTCCTGGTCAAGCTGGGCGCAGACCTCAACCGGGTGCGACAGCAGGTCATCCAGCTGCTCTCCGGCTACCAGGGCAAGGAGACCGCCACCGCCGGCGGCCCTGCCGAGGGCACGCCCTCGACGTCCCTGGTCCTCGACCAGTTCGGCCGCAACCTGACGCAGGCCGCTCGCGAGTCCAAGCTCGACCCGGTCATCGGGCGCGAGAAGGAGATCGAGCGCGTCATGCAGGTCCTGTCGCGCCGTACCAAGAACAACCCGGTCCTGATCGGTGAGCCCGGCGTCGGCAAGACCGCCGTCGTCGAGGGCCTCGCCCAGGCCATCGTCAAGGGCGAGGTGCCCGAGACCCTCAAGGACAAGCACCTCTACACCCTCGACCTCGGCGCGCTCGTCGCCGGCTCCCGCTACCGCGGTGACTTCGAGGAGCGCCTGAAGAAGGTCCTCAAGGAGATCCGCACCCGCGGCGACATCATCCTGTTCATCGACGAGCTGCACACGCTGGTCGGTGCGGGTGCCGCCGAGGGCGCCATCGACGCCGCGTCGATCCTCAAGCCGATGCTGGCCCGTGGTGAGCTCCAGACGATCGGTGCCACGACGCTCGACGAGTACCGCAAGCACCTGGAGAAGGACGCCGCGCTCGAGCGCCGCTTCCAGCCCATCCAGGTCGCGGAGCCGTCGCTGCCGCACACCATCGAGATCCTCAAGGGTCTGCGCGACCGCTACGAGGCCCACCACCGCGTCTCCATCACGGACGAGGCCCTCGTGCAGGCCGCGACGCTGGCCGACCGGTACATCTCGGACCGTTTCCTGCCGGACAAGGCGATCGACCTGATCGACGAGGCCGGCTCCCGGATGCGCATCCGCCGGATGACCGCGCCGCCGGACCTCCGCGAGTTCGACGAGAAGATCGCGGGCGTGCGCCGCGACAAGGAGTCGGCCATCGACTCCCAGGACTTCGAGAAGGCAGCCTCTCTGCGCGACAAGGAGAAGCAGCTGCTCGCCGCGAAGGCCAAGCGCGAGAAGGAGTGGAAGGCCGGCGACATGGACGTCGTCGCCGAGGTCGACGGCGAGCTCATCGCCGAGGTCCTCGCGACCGCGACCGGCATCCCCGTCTTCAAGCTGACCGAGGAGGAGTCCTCGCGCCTGCTGCGCATGGAGGACGAGCTCCACAAGCGCGTCATCGGCCAGAAGGACGCCGTCAAGGCGCTCTCGAAGGCGATCCGCCGTACGCGTGCCGGTCTGAAGGACCCGAAGCGCCCCGGTGGCTCGTTCATCTTCGCCGGCCCGTCCGGTGTCGGTAAGACCGAGCTGTCCAAGGCGCTCGCCGAGTTCCTCTTCGGCGACGAGGACGCGCTGATCTCCCTCGACATGTCGGAGTTCAGCGAGAAGCACACGGTCTCGCGTCTCTTCGGCTCGCCCCCCGGCTACGTGGGCTACGAGGAGGGCGGCCAGCTCACCGAGAAGGTGCGCCGCAAGCCGTTCTCCGTCGTCCTCTTCGACGAGGTCGAGAAGGCCCACCCGGACATCTTCAACTCGCTGCTCCAGATCCTGGAGGACGGTCGCCTGACCGACTCCCAGGGCCGCGTCGTGGACTTCAAGAACACGGTCATCATCATGACGACCAACCTTGGAACCCGTGACATCTCTAAGGGCTTCAACCTGGGCTTCGCGGCCCAGGGCGACACGAAGACCAACTACGAGCGCATGAAGAACAAGGTCTCGGACGAGCTCAAGCAGCACTTCCGCCCCGAGTTCCTCAACCGCGTGGACGACGTCGTCGTCTTCCCGCAGCTGACGCAGGAGGACATCCTCGCGATCGTCGACCTGATGATCGGCAAGGTGGACGAGCGTCTGCGGGACCGGGACATGGGCATCGAGCTCTCCCAGTCCGCCAAGGAGCTCCTCTCCAAGAAGGGCTACGACCCGGTGCTCGGCGCGCGTCCGCTGCGTCGCACGATCCAGCGCGAGGTCGAGGACACCCTCTCGGAGAAGATCCTCTTCGGCGAGCTGCGTCCCGGCCACATCGTGGTCGTCGACACGGAGGGCGAGGGCGAGAACAAGACCTTCACCTTCCGCGGCGAGGAGAAGTCGGCCCTGCCCGACGTCCCGCCGATCGAGCAGGCGGCCGGCGGTGCCGGACCGAACCTGAGCAAGGAGGCGTAAGCCTCCGGCCCTCAGCGGGTCATGACGTGAGGGGCCGGTGCTCTTGATGAGCACCGGCCCCTCACGTGTGTCTGCCGTGTCTGCCGTGCTGTTACGAGAGCTGCCCGTCGTAGTCGGGGAGCTTGTACGCGCGCTCGGCGTGACCGCCGCTCAGGTCGGTGGTGTTGTTCCCGACGTTCGCGATGATCGTGTAGCCCTTCGACTCGATGTCGGCGCGCTGCGCGGTCTTGTAGTCGGCGACGTCCTTGAACAGGTCGACGAGGTTGCGCACCCGCAGACCGTCGACCCGGTACCCGACGTGCTTCAGGTTGTACTCCGTGACGCCCTTGATGATCCCGGGGCGCGCCGTCACGAAGAACAGGGCGACGCCGTGGTCCTGGGCGTACTCGGCGAGGGCGAGGACCGGCTTGTTCGCGGGCGCGGGGTAGTGGAAGCCGAAGTCCGACTCCAGGGTGGTGTTGTCGATGTCGAACACCATGGCCTGCTTCTCGCCGGGCCGGGGGTGCGCGATGCGCTGCTTCAGGTACGGCATGGCCTGGTCGGCGACGGCCTGGCAGTCGCGCTGCCAGGTGGCGTAGTCGACGTCGTCGCCGGTGGCGGCCTGGGCCGGCATCGCCAGGGTGAGCACGGCGGTCGCCGAGATGCCGGCGACGGCGACGCGACGGGTCCAGGTGGAGTGCGGGGGCGTCATGGTGCGGGGGGTCCTCTCACGTCCGGTCACGCGGAAGTTGTCGCGTGCATGCTTGTCGGCGAGGGTGGCGCGAGAGGAACCGTAGGGTTACCGATTGGTAGTGTCCAGGGTTTCGACGTACCTGGGGGCGACCTTCACGTTGATGCGGGCGGGGAGGGTGTCCGCGTGGACGATCTTGCGGGCGCGATCGAGGGTGATCTGCCTCAGGCCGGCGAGGTCGCCCAGGCCGGCGAGGTCGATCCAGCCGGCGTCGAACACGAACAGGTCCTCCAGTGCAGGAAATGCCGGGAGCAGCATCCGGGCGTCTATGCATGTGTCCGGGCTGGGGCCACGCAGGTTGACGTGGGTGACGTTCTCCAGAACGGTTCCGGAAGCGGCGAGAGACCCGAGTTCGTACACGCTGAGAACCAGGTGTCGGAGGCGCGGAAGCCTGCTCAGACCCGCCCAGTCCTGCGGGGTGAACGAGTTGTCCGTATGGAGCGCAAGGATCTCCACGGTAGGGAAGTCGGGCAGGGCGGAGAGACTCTGAAGGTTCGTTGGGACCGACAGATAGGTCAGCGGCGCCTCGCGGGGAACGTCGTCCAGGGCACTCTCCGCCGTGACGGGCCACATGCTGAGCCACTGCAACGCCGTCAGGCTGCGAAGGGCGTGGAGCTCCTCCGGAGGGACGTCCGGGATCATGAGCGCGGTCAGCGGGAGATTCGTCAGCGGCGCGAGCGAGGAGATGTTCGGGCAGTCGTGGAAGGTCAGGTCTCGCAGATCGGCGAAGTCCCGGACGAAACCGATGTCGTCCAGCGCCGAGTTTCCCGCGATCCTCAGTCGCGTGAGGGGCCAGCGGCCCAGGCCCCCGGCGAGCTCGGTGGCAGTGAAGTTCCCGACCACATCCAGGTTGTCGTGTCCTCCCAGGGACTGAAGGAGCGTCAATTCCTGTGCGGAGTGAACCGAGATGGATGTCCTGGGCCGGGAGCGGAGGCCGTCGATGATTTCCCGGCCATAGGTGTCCGTGTCGAACTTGTCCCAGAACTGGCCGAGCTGGACGCTGATTCCCTCCCCGTCGAATTCCCGGTACTCCCGTACACGGGCCAGCGCGGCGTCGCCGCCGATGATCCCGGCAGTCTGAAGCACGTACTGGCCGAAGGCCGGATCGGAAAGGTCGTCCGGCCCGGGGAGCAGCCCCAGGACGATGGGGCCGACCTCCGCGAGGGCGCGCGCCTCGTAGAAGTCCCGCGGCGGGATCAAGCGCCCCGCCCGCTCCTCCACCTCCGCCCGCACCGCCGGATCCAGCTTCGCCGCGTGTTCGAGGCAGGCCGTGGCCAGGAGGTGGAGGCGGGTGCGGTGGTCGGGTTCCTGGTCGCCGCGGGTGACGAGGCCGCGCAGGAGCCGGGCCCGTTCGTCGGGGCGGGCGTGGGCGACGGCCATGCGCAGGACGTCTTCCCACTGGTCGAGGTGGGCGTGCCGCAGCAGGAGGTCGAAGTCCCGCTCCTCGACGGCGGCGCGGGCCCCGAGGTAGTCCTGGAAGGTGCGGTGGACGAAGTCGAGGGCCCCGGCGGCCGGTTCCCGGAGCAGCCCGGACCGGGTCAGCAGGTGCCGCAGGACGGCCTCCGCGTCGCCCTGCCCGGCGACGTACGGCATCGCGGGCAGCAGCCGGTCGAGGACGGCGAGGGCGTCGGCCCGGTCGAGCTCGGAGCGGCCGTTGCGGATGAGCCAGTACGCGAGGCGCTGCAGGAGCTCGGTCTGGGACTCCTCGTCGAGGTCGAGCCCGGCCCCGGGCATGTCCCGCTCCCGGTCGCGGCGTTCGAGGAGCATGGAAAGGGCGGCGTCGTAGAGGGCCTTGCGGCCGCGGGGCAGGGAGCCGCGCCGCTCGCGGTGCAGGGCGCAGACGAGGGCGCACATGAGGGGGTTGGTGGCGAGGGCGCCGAGGTCCTGCTGGGTGCGCAGGGCGTCGAGGAGCGCGGCGGCGCCGCCGGGTTCGGCGCCGGCGGCCTCGTGCCAGCGTTCGACGAACACGGCGATGTCGTCGCGGCTCATCCGGGCCAGCGTCAGCTCGGTGAAGTCCTCGGCGCCGAGCCAGTCCTGCCGTACGGCGGAGGGGCGGGAGGTGACGAGGCAGAGGTTGTCGGGGTAGGCGGCGAGGAGGTCGGTGAGCCAGGTGCGGGCGCGGGCCCGTTCCCGCTCGGGCACCTCGTCCAGGCCGTCGACCAGGAGCAGCGCGCGCCCGGCGGCGAGCACCCGGTCCGCCCAGCGCGGCGGCTGGGCCCCGGCGAGCGGTGATCCGACGGCGCCGAGGAAGTCGGCGGGCGCGGGCAGCTCGGCCCCGCGCCGGGTCAGGGTGCGCAGCGGAAGGACGAAGGGGACCCGGCCGACGAGGTGGGCGAGGGTCCCGGTGAGCTCGCGCTGCCGGGCCGTGGTGACCGCCAGCCACTGGACGAGCGTGGTCTTTCCGGACCCGGCGTTGCCGCGGAGCAGGACGCGGGCGTGCCCGGCGAGGGCCTGTTCGACGGGCTGGGCGCGCGGCAGGGGCGCCGCCAGGCCGAACTCGTCGGGGTGCTCGGGGCCGCCGGTGGCCTGCAGGCTCAGGTACGCGGTGTCGAGGGGCCACTCGTGGTCGGCGCTGAGGTCGACGCCGTAGATGGTGAGGCGGCTGTGCTTGCCGGCCACGTACCGCGCGTACCGCTCCTCGAAGCCGGCGTCCTCCGCGGCCTGCGCGGGGATGCGCTCGACGAGGAGGCCGGTGGTCTCGGTCAGCCGGTGCAGCCGGCGGCTCTGCTCTACGAGGGTGCGGGCGACGAAGGGGGAGCGCTGGGTGAAGAAGTGCAGGACGTTGACGCAGGCCGCGTCCAAGAGCTGCTCGTAGAGAGCGGTGCTGTCGGCGCTCAGGTCGCGCAGGGCGAGCGGTCCGCCCACCTCCGCGCGTAGCCGCGCGGCTAGCGCACCGTGGCCTAGGCCGACGGCCTGTACGTCGTCCATGTCGAGGTCGCCGAGTGCACTCAGGGTGGTCGTCAGGACGTCGGCGACCGCCTCGCGCTCGGTCCCGGGGGCCCGGGATTCCGTCTCCTGGACCAGCTTCCGTACGAGGCGGTGCAGCTCTTTTGGCCCCAGGGTCTGCCGCTCCCCCCGGAAGCTGACGAGGGCGGAGACGCGGACAGGCCGGTCGGCGAGGGCCGCGCCCGGTCCTGGCTGCGCGAACATCTTGCGAATGAGAGGGGACAGGACGCTTGACGCGACGCGTACCCCCACCGTTCCCGGATCGACCATGAACCGAGCGTAGGGGCATCGCGCCGGACGGACAGGGGAGTTGAGAGAGGCCGTGGCGCTCCGCCGTGTAGCCCCCGTCACAACCGCACGGGACTCGATCTTGGGGCCCGGTGACATGCCGCACAGGCGTTTTGTCCGGTACTAGGGGAAATAGTGGATCGGGCGGGCGGCCGGAGTGAAGTGGGGCACGCTGCGAGTTCGGTTGATTTGTCCGATTTAAGTGTGGGGTGGGGTGCGGGGCCGTCCGGGCCCGTGCCGCACGGCCGTGAAGTGGGGGTAAACCCGCGATCGCGGGATAAATCCGGCACGGAGCGAATCGGGCGCCCCGGGCGTCAAGGGGTATTCCGTCCCGGGTGCCGGTACGAGGTTTCGTAGTAGATGAGGCTTTTGGGCGCGCCGGGGGGTCGGGGTTACCAAGGGATGGCCGACCCGGCGACACGAGGACGTGTGCCGGGTCCCTCCATGCCCGCCGGGTCCGTCCCGGTCCGGTGGGCGGCAGGACCCGAATGTCCCCGAAGCTCGAAGAGGTCTCCCGCATGTCGCAGCGCACCACGTCCCTCCGTCCCGGCTCGTCGATCCTCCGCAAGCGCGCCGCTGTCGTGGCCGCCGGTTTCGGAGTGTCCGCCGTGCTGGGCACCGGGGTCGCGCTCGCCGCCGGCACGCCCCAGGCCGGCGGTGTCCCCGAGGTCTCCGCCTCCGGCGTCAAGGCCCAGGCCGCCGCTCAGGCCAAGGCCGCCTCCAGCGCGAAGGCCAAGGCCGCCGCCGTGAAGAAGGCCGCCGCCAAGAAGGCCGTCTCCTGGATCGACCCGGTCAGCCAGTACAAGCTCTCCGCCGGCTACGCCCAGGGCGGCAGCATGTGGTCCACCGGCAAGCACTCCGGCCAGGACTTCGCCGTGCCGATCGGCACCAACGTCAAGGCCGTCCACGGCGGCACCGTCGTCAAGACCGGCGGCAACGGCGCCGGTGACGGCCCGGCGTACGGCAACGCCATCGTGATCAAGCACGGCAACGGCACGTACTCCCAGTATGCCCACCTGTCGCGGATCGACGTCCACGTCGGTCAGCACGTCTCCACGGGCCAGCACATCGCCAAGTCCGGCAACACCGGAAACTCGAGCGGCCCGCACCTGCACTTCGAGATCCGCACCACGCCGAACTACGGCTCGGCCGTGAACCCCGTCGCGTTCCTCAACAAGATGGGCGTGCGCGTCTGACGTGAGCTCCCGGCCTACTTCTGGTGGGCCTGGGTGATGAGGTCCCTGGCGACCTCGAGGATGGCCCTGCGCTTCTCCTCGGGGTCGCCTTCGGCGTCCCGCAGCAGGAACATCCCCGCGTGCATCGAGAAGACCGCGCTGAAGCAGCGCACCCGCTCGGTCAGGGCGGCGTCGTCGGGCTGCAGGTGCGTGAGCAGGTCCTGCATCCGCTCCTTGAAGTTCGCGCCGATGCTCAGCTCGCGCATCGTCGCCTGGTTCTCCTGCATGAAGCGGAACAGCGGCGCGGCGTCGGCCAGCGCCGAGCTGTAGCGCTCGAGGATCTCGTGCTTCGTCTCCAGGGTCCTGGGCTGCTGCGCGGCCCAGGCGATCAGCTCGTCGATCGGTGCCATCAGGTCCGTGAACAGGCTGACGACGATGTCTTCCTTGGTCTTGAAGTGGTAGTACAGCGCGGCCTTCGTGACGCCGAGGCGCTCGGAGATCTCCCGCAGGGACGTCTTCTCGTATCCCTGCTCGGCGAAGAGCTCGAGGGCCACGTCCTGGATGCGCTGGCGGGTGTTCCCGCGGCGCTGCGGCTTGCTGCTGGTGCCCGTGACCATCGACGACTGCCTCTCGTACCCCTTGGGAGAAAACTTACTTGACGCCCGGCTAGTTGACGTTCTACGTTCCCATTGTAAGCAACTAGCCGGGCGGCAAGTAAGTCCCGGTCTCTCGTCAGAAGGTACTCCGGGGGAGTGGGGATCATGGCAGAAGCAGCGATACGCGACGGACAACCGACAACAGAGCAGGCGAAACAGCCGCGCAGCGTGCGCGTCGTCCTCATGGCGCTCATGATCGCCATGCTTCTCGCCATGCTCGACAACATGATCGTGGGCACCGCGATGCCGACGATCGTCGGCGAGCTCGGCGGCCTCGAGCACCTCTCCTGGGTGGTCACGGCCTACACGCTCGCCACCGCCGCCTCCACCCCGATCTGGGGCAAGGTCGGCGACATGTACGGCAGGAAGGGCGCCTTCCTGACCTCCATCGTCATCTTCCTGATCGGCTCGGCGACCAGCGGCATGGCCCAGGACATGGGTCAGCTCATCGCCTTCCGCGCGATCCAGGGCCTGGGCGCGGGCGGACTCATGGTCGGCGTCATGGCGATCATCGGTGACCTGATCCCGCCCCGGGAGCGAGGCAAGTACCAGGGCATGATGGCCGGCGTCATGGCCCTCGCCATGATCGGCGGACCGCTCGTCGGCGGCACCATCACCGACCACCTCGGCTGGCGCTGGGCCTTCTACATCAACCTGCCGATCGGCGCGGTCGCCCTCGTCATGATCACCGCCGTGCTGCACCTGCCCAAGAAGCGGTCCTCCGGGAAGATCGACTACCTCGGCGCGGCGCTGCTCACCATCGGCATCACCTCGATCGTCCTCGTCACCACCTGGGGCGGCTCCGAGTACGCGTGGAACTCCGCCGTGATCATGGAGCTGGCGGGCATCGGCGTCGCCGCCCTCGTCGGCTTCGTCTTCTCGCAGACCAGGGCCGCCGAGCCGATCATGCCGCTGCACATCTTCCGCAGCCGCAACTTCACGCTGATGTCCGTCATCGGCTTCATCACCGGCTTCGTGATGTTCGGCGCGGTCCTCTTCCTGCCGCTCTACCAGCAGTCCGTGCAGGGAGCCTCCGCGACCAACTCCGGTCTGCTGCTGCTGCCGATGCTGCTCGCGATGATGGTCGTCTCGCTGATCGCGGGCCGGGTCACCACGAACACCGGCCGCTACAAGGTCTTCCCGATCGTCGGCAGCGTCCTCATGGTCGGCGGGCTCTTCCTGCTCGCCCAGATGGACACCGACACCTCCCGCTTCACCTCGGGCCTCTACATGGCGGTGCTCGGCGCCGGCATGGGCTGTCTGATGCAGATCACGATGCTGGTCGCGCAGAACAGCGTCGAGATGAAGGACATGGGCGTCGCCTCCTCCTCCACCACGCTGTTCCGCACGCTCGGCTCGTCGTTCGGCGTCGCCATCATGGGCGCGCTGTTCAACAACCGGGTGCAGGACGTCATGCAGGAGAAGGCCGGCGCGCTCGGCGGCAAGGCCATGGAACAGTCGGCGCAGCTCGACGCTGCGAGCCTGGCGAAGCTGCCGGTGCCCGTGCGGGAGGCGTACCAGTTCGCCGTCTCGTCCGGGACGCACTCCGCGTTCCTGCTCGGGGCGGTCATCGCGGTGGGGGCGCTGGTCGCGGCGGTCTTCGTGAAGGAGGTCGCGCTGCGGGGTGCCGGACCGGACAAGGGCGGCTCCGCGCCGGAGGACGCGAAGGTCGCCGAGGCGGCCGCTTCGTAGCCGACGGCGGATCGGCCCCGGCCTTCGGCGGGGCCGACCCCTGGTGGGGGCCGGTGGTGCCGTGGGGGCGCCGCCGGCCCCCACTCGGCTGTCACGGGACGGCGGGAGACGGTCCCGGCACGGCGCGGCACGGCCGTACGGCGGCCGGAGAGCGAGCGCGGTCCTGCGGCGGCCGGAGAGCGGGCGTGGCGGCAGTCGGGCGTGCGGCGGCCGGAGAGCGTGCGTGGCGGTAGTCGGCCGTGCGGTGGCCGGAGAGCGAGCGCGGTCCTGGAGCAGTCGGAGAGCGTGCGTGGCGGCAGCCGGTCCTGCGGCAGCCGGAGAGCGAGCGCGGCGGCAGTCGGCTCTGCGGCAGCCGGAGAGCGTGCGTGGCGGCAGTCGGTCGTACGGGGGCCGGCAGTCGGCCGTACGGCAGCCGGAGAGCGTGCGTGGTCCTGCGGCCGCCGGAGAGCGGGCGTGGTCCTGCGGCGGCCGGAGAGCGAGCGTGGCGGTAGTCGGCCCTATGGCCGCCGGAGAGCGAGCGTGGTCCTACGGCAGCCGGACCATCGGGAAGCTGCCCGTGTTCGTCGGGGCGTGTTCCGGGAGCCACAGGACGGCCACCGCACCCTCGGCCGGTGCACCGTCCGCCGCGCCCGGCGCCCGTACGTTGCGGAACGTCAGCCGCGCCCCCAGGACCCGCGCCTGACCGGCGGCGATCGTCAGGCCGAGGCCGTGCCCGTGCCCGGCGCGGTCGGCGGCGCCGGTGCGGAAACGGCTCGGCCCGTCCTCGAGGAGCTCCTCCGGGAAACCCGGCCCGTGGTCGCGGACCCGGACCACCCGGCCCTCGACGCTGACCTCGATCGGCGGCCGTGCATGCTTCGCGGCGTTGGCCAGCAGGTTGAACAGGATGCGCTCCAGGCGGCGCGGGTCGGTCGTCACCTCCGACTCGTGCACCACGTCGACCCGTATCCCGTCCCCGCCGCGCGCCGCCACCCGCCGGCTGACGAACTCGCCCAGCGTGATGTCCTGCAGCTCGGCCCGCTCGGCCGCGCTGTCCAGACGGGCCACCTCCAGCACGTCCTCGACGAGCGTGCGCATCGCCTGCGCCCGGTCCTTGACCAGCTCGCTGGGCCGCCCGGCGGGCAGCAGCTCGGCCGCCGTGAGCAGGCCCGTGACCGGGGTGCGCAGCTCGTGCGCGATGTCCGCGGTGACCCGGCGCTCGGCCTCCAGGCGCTGCTTGAGCGCGTCCGCCATCGCGTCCACGGCCCGCGCCAGGTCGTCCGTCTCGTCCCGGACGACGCCGCCGATCGCGTCCCGGACGCGGACGTCGGTCTGGCCCTGCGCGACGTCCCGGGCGGCGCCCGCCGCCTTGCGCAGGCGCCGCGACATCTGGCCGCCGATGAGCACGCCGAGCGCGCTGCCGCCGAAGACGACACTGATCGCGCCGATGATCAGCGCCTGGTCGAGGTCCTTCATGACGGTGGCGCTGCGGTCGGTGAAGCGCGTGTGCACCGAGAGGAGGTCGCCGTTGCCGAGGGGGACGGCGGCCCAGATGTCCGGCACGCCGTTGGACGGCTCGGAGACGTAGGTGGCGCGGCGCCCGGACAGGGCCTTGGCGCGCAGGTCGGGAGGCAGGTCCGGGTCGTTGATCGTGAAGCCCACGGGCAGGTTGCCGCCGCGCGCCGCGTACTGGCGCTGCACGAACTGGATGCGCTCGTCCTGCACGTCGCGGGCGTTGTCGAGCATCGAGACGCGGGCCGCGTTGTGCACGACCAGGCTCAGGGCCACCGCGACGAGGGCGCCGACCAGCGCGATCGCGACGCTGATCTTCCAGCGCACCCCGGTGTGCAGACCCTGCCGGAGCCGCTGCGGCAGCAGTGCGCCCAGCCGGTCCCCGAAGGCCGTCCCCCTCATATGTGCTTCCCCATCAGCCGGGCCGGTCAGGCCTTGAGCTTGTAGCCGAAGCCGCGGACCGTCTCGATCCGGTCCTGGCCGATCTTCGTGCGCAGCCGCTGGACGTGGACGTCCACGACGCGGGTGTCGCCGCCCCAGCCGTAGTCCCAGACGCGCTCCAGGAGCTTGTCGCGGGAGAGCACGGTGCCGGGCGCCGAGGAGAACTCGAGGAGCAGCCGCATCTCGGTCGGCGTCAGACCCACCGGGTTCCCGTCGCGGCGCACCTCCATGCCCTCCGTGTCGATCTCCAGGTCGCCGAAGCGCAGGACGCCGCCGTCGGCCGCCGCGGGTTCGGCGGCGGTCCCCGTGCTCGCCGCGGCCGGGCCGCCCGCGTGCCCGAAGCGGCGCAGCACGGCCCGGATCCGGGCGACGAGCACGGCCCCGTCGAAGGGCTTCGTCACGTAGTCGTCGGCGCCCGCCTCCAGGCCGAGCACGACGTCGATCGAGTCGGCCCGCGCGGACAGCATGATCACCGGCACGGTGGACTCGTCGCGGATGCGGCGGCACAGCGAGACGCCGTCGAGGCCCGGCACCATCACGTCGAGCAGGGCGATGTCCGGCCGGTCCGCGCGGAACGCCTCCAGGCCCGCGAGCCCGTCCGGCATGGCCGTGACCGCGAAACCGTCACGCTCCAGGGCGAGCTGGGTGGCCTCGCGGATCACGTCGTCGTCCTCGACGAACAGCACGTGGGTCTGCTCCCCCTTGCGCTCGCCCATGGCACCCATGTGGTCTCCCGTCCTCATCCGTCGCCGTCCGTCGCGGCGGGGGCCGGGGAGTCCCCGCCCACGACGTGGCTGTAGTCGTTGTGGATCCGTCCGTGCTGGACGAAGCGGTCCCCGTCCCACCGGTACGTGAGGACCTCCTCGCCCGACGGAGAGGCGACCGAGTCACCCTTCTCGTACACCTGCTTGGTGACCACCAGAGCACCCCGGTCGATCTCCGCGTAGACCGGGGGCTCCTCCGCCTTGAAGACATTCTGGTACTTACCGCTCACATCGCGGTACACGTACGTGCCGATGCCGACGGCGTCACCGCACGTCATCACATTGACCACGACGTCGTTCGCGGTGCCGCCGGTCAGGACGCCGTAGCTCACGTCGACCGGGTACTCGTCCGCCACGCACGGCTTCAGATCGCGCTTGATGTCGGCGCTGACCTCGGGGTCGTGCTTCACCAGCCGCACCGCGTCGGCCGTCCCCGGCGCCGCGGACTCCGAGGCGGCCGGGCTGCCGGCCGGCTGCGACGGCACCGCCGAGACGGCCGGAGCGGTCCGGGCGGGACCCTCGTCACGGGCGCCGGTCCCCCCGGCCGAACAGCCCACGAGCAGAGCGGCGAAAAGCCCGAGGGCGGCGAACCCGGCGACCACCGGACTCCCCGCCTTCAGGATGCTGACGCTCCGAGAGGCACGTATGCCCCGGACACGACCTAGGCCGCGCAACGCTCCCGCTCCTCCCGTTCGAGCGCGCGGGCGTCCAGGTCGCGGCTCTCCAGCTCCTCGCGGAGCCGGGCGAGCGCCCGGTGCAGCGTGCTCTTCACGGTTCCGGCCGACATGCCGAGTGCGGCGGCCGTCTCCTCTGTGGACATCTGCTCCCAGTGTCGCAGCACCACGACGCTGCGCTGCTTCGGAGCCAGCACCTTCATGACGTCCATCAGCAGGGCGCGGTCGGCGTGCTGCTCGGTCGCGTCGTCGACGGGGGCCTCCGGCAGCTGCTCGGTCGGGACCTCCTCGAGCTTGCGCGCCCGCCACCACTCGGTCCGCGTGTTGATCATGACGCGGCGCAGGTAGGCGTCGGCCAGCCGCTTGTCCGCTATGCCGTCCCACCGCCCGTACGTGCGCACCAGCGCCGTCTGCAGCAGGTCCTGGGCGTCGACGGGGTCCGGCACCAGACGCCGGGCGCTGCGCAGCAGAGCGTCCTGCCGCGTCCTGACGTACTCCTCGAACTCGAGCACCTCACCGCCGTGCGCCATGATCAACCGCCTCCCGATCCCTGCCTGCTCCCCGTGTCCGCACAGGTCGTGTGCGGCTTCGGGGACGAAGCTACGGAGGCGTTGTCACGGCGTTGTCCGCGCCGCCCTGCGGCGAACGCACGGCTGTCCGTCGGTTGTGTAACGGCGCCTGTCCGCGCGGGCGGACGGCACCCGGGGTCAGCCCTGGGGCAGCCGGTACAGACCGCCGGCGAGCGGCTCGACGAGTCCGTCGTCGACCAGGCCGTCCAGGGCCCGCGCCCGCTGCACGGGCTCGTCCCAGACCCGGTCGAGGTCCGCCTGCGGTACGGGCACGAGCGCGTCCCGCAGCACCGCGAGAAGCTTGCCGCGCACCTGCCGGTCCGTGCCCGCGTACGTCTGGCCGCGCCGCGGCGGACCCTCGTGCGCGGGCTTGCCGGCCAGCCGCCACGCGCACAGCGAGGCGATCGGGCAGCGGTGGCACTCCTCGTTCTTCGCCGTGCACACCAGCGCGCCCAGCTCCATCGAGGCGGCGGCCCACTGCGCGGCGGTCGCCTCCTCCTCCGGGAGCAGGGTGCGGGCCAGCTTGCGCTCGGCGGCAGTCGTCGCGTTCGGCGGGAACTGCACGCCCGTCACGGCCCGCGCGAAGACGCGCCGCACGTTCGTGTCGAGGACCGCGTGCCGCTGCCCGTACGCGAACGAGGCGACGGCCGCGGCCGTGTACTCACCGATACCGGGCAGCGCGAGCAACTGCGCGTGCTGCGTGGGTACGTCGCCGCCGTGCCGCTCCGTTATGGCGACGGCCGCGCCGTGCAGGCGCAGGGCGCGACGGGGGTAGCCGAGGCGGCCCCACGCGCGGACGGCTTCGCCCGGGGCCTCCTTGGCGAGGTCGGCGGGGCGGGGCCAGCGGGCGAGCCACTGCTCGTACACCGGGCGCACGCGGTTCACCGGGGTCTGCTGGAGCATGAACTCGCTGACCATCACGCCCCAGGGGCCCGCGGTGTCGCGGCGCCAGGGGAGGTCGCGGGCGTGCTCGGTGAACCAGTCGATGACGGGTGCGTGGAGGTCGGCGTGGTCGGCGCGGCCGACCTGGCCGACGTGGGCGGCGTCGTCGGCGCGGCCGGCGCGGTCGGTCTGGGGGTTCGTGGGCGCAGTCATGGCACCGCCGATCCTGCCACGCGCGCCGCGTCGGGGCGGGCGCCTGGGGTGCTCCGCGCCGGGGTGACCGCCCCTTT
>NZ_WWIA01000174.1 GCF_009870065.1 Streptomyces sp. SID5785
GGCGGCTTCGGCGTCGGCAAGACCACGCTCGTCCGCTCGGTCAGCGAGATCCGTCCGCTGAACACCGAGGAGGTCATGACGCAGGCCGGTGTCGGCGTCGACTCCACGGCGGGCGTCGCCTCCAAGACGACGACCACGGTGGCCTTCGACTTCGGCCGCATCAGCCTCAACGACCGCATGGTCCTGTACCTGTTCGGCGCCCCCGGCCAGGAGCGCTTCTGGTTCCTGTGGGACCGCCTGTTCTCGGGGACGCTCGGCGCCGTCGTGCTCGTCGACACCCGGCGCATGGACGACTCCTGGTACGCGATCGACCGGCTCGAGCACCACGGGACGCCGTTCGTCGTCGCGGTCAACCGGTTCGACGACGAGCCGGTACGGCACTCCCTCGACGAGATCCGCCAGGCGCTCGCACTGCCCGACCGGGTCCCGATGGTGGACTGCGACGCCCGGGTCAGATCCTCCGGCAAGGACGTGCTGATCACCCTCGTCGACCACCTCTACGAACTGGCCATGGCCCAGGAGACGACACCGTGACCGACCAGAGCCCCACCGCTCCCGCAGGCTGCCCGGCGCACGCGGGCGCGGTCCCGCTGAGCGGCCTCGAGTACCAGCAGACGCCGTCCCAGCTCTACCGCTCGCTGCGCCGGGAGCACGGCCCGGTGGCGCCCGTGCTGCTCGACGGGGGCGTGCCCGCGTGGCTGGTGCTCGGTTACTCCGAGGTCAGCTACGTGACCGCGCACGACGAGCTGTTCGCCCGTGACTCGCGCCGCTGGAACCAGTGGGAGCACATCCCCGCGGACTGGCCGCTGATGCCGTTCGTCGGCTACCAGCCCTCCGTGCTGTTCGCCGAGGGTGCCGAGCACCAGCGGCGGGCCGGCGTGATCACGCATGCGCTGGAGCAGGTCGACCAGTTCGAACTGGGGCGGGACTGCGCGCAGATCGCCGACCGGCTCATCGCCGAGTTCTCCGGCAGCGGGCAGGCCGAGCTCATGTCGGCGTACGCGCACGCGCTGCCGATGCGGGCCGCGGTGCAGATGTGCGGCATGCCGCAGCTCGGTGAGGACACCCAGAACCTGGTGGAGGATCTGCGGATCTCGCTGGACGCGGCCGAGGGCGACGACCCCGTCGCCGCCTACGTGCGCGTGGGCGAGCGGATCGCGGCGCTCGTCAAGGAGAAGCGGGAGCGGCCGGGCGCGGACGCGACCTCGCGGATGATCCTCGACCCGGCGGGCCTGAGCGACGAGGAGATCGTCCAGGACCTCATCTCGGTCATCGCGGCGGCCCAGCAGCCGACCGCGAACTGGATCTGCAACACCCTGCGACTGCTCCTGACCGACGAGCGGTTCGCGCTGAACGTCTCGGGCGGCCGGCTGAGTGTCGGCGAGGCGCTGAACGAGGTGCTGTGGCTGGACACGCCGACGCAGAACTTCATCGGCCGCTGGGCGGTGCGCGACACGCAGCTCGGCGGGCGGCTGATCCGGGCGGGCGACTGCGTGGTGCTCGGCCTCGCCGCGGCGAACACGGACCCGCAGATCTGGCCCGAGGCACACGTCGGCGCGGAGAACGCGGCGCACCTCTCCTTCAGCAACGGTGAGCACCGCTGCCCCTACCCCGCGCCGCTCCTCGCCGACGTCATCGCGCGCACGGCCGTCGAGACGCTCCTGGACCGGCTGCCGGACCTGGTGCTCGCGGTGGAGCCGGAGGAGCTGACGTGGCGGCCGTCGATCTGGATGCGCGGGCTGACCTCGCTGCCCGTGCGGTTCACGCCGGTGGTGCAGTGAGCGGCCCGAGCACCGGGCAGCCGAACAGGTCGGCCAGCAGGGCACGTTGACGATCGGTCACCGGGGTCACGAACACCGCGGCGTCGGCCCCGGTGCGTGCGCACAGGTCCGCGGCCTCCCGCGCCTTGCCGGGGCTGAGGACCGTACGGGTGGAGTGGGGCAGGCCCATCCGGGCGGCGCCGCCCGCGGAGACGCCGCGGCGCTGCACGATGCGCCCGACGACGCGGGCACCCGCCGCTGCCGCCGTGTGTGCGGCGGCGTCCATGCGGGCGGTGTGGTCCTTGTCCCGGGCGCTGAAGTGGCCCACGAGGACGATCCCCGCGCCGGCCAGCGGCGGATCCGGCGCCGGGGTCCGGGCCGGCGCAGGCCGCCGCCCCGGGCGCCGGTCACGTCTGCGGTTCTGCTGCACGCCCCGAAGCGTAGAGCCCCGTCAGGGCCTCGGGAACAGCGCGGCCGACCACGGCAGGGCCGCGGACAGGCCCTAGTAGTCGGCGTGCATGGCGGCCCGTACCTCCTGGAGGGTCCGGTCGGCGATCTCGTTGGCCCGGGCGTTGCCGGCCCGGAGCACGTCCCTGACCGTTCCCCGGTCCGCGGCGTACGCGGCGCGCCGGGCCCGGATCGGGGCGAGCCGGGTGTTGACCGCGTCGGTGACCCGCCGCTTGAGCACGGCGGCGCCGCCGTCCCCGATCTCCCCCGCGACCTGGTGCGGGTCGCTCTCCTCGCAGAGGGCGGCGAGCAGCACGAGGGAGGACACCTCGGGCCGGTGCGCGGGGTCGTACGTGATGCGGCGGTCGGCGTCGGTCCTGGCGCCGCGGATCAGCCGGGCGGTCTCGTCGGCGTCGGCGGACAGCGCGATGGCGTTGCCGCGGCTCTTGCTCATCTTGGTGCCGTCGGTGCCGAGCAGGAGCGGCGCCTTCGACAGCAGCGCCTCGGGCTGGGGCAGCACCTGGGTGCCGTGTCCGTAGCGCTCGTTGAAGCGGCGGGCGACGGTGCGGGTGATCTCCAGGTGCGGCAGCTGGTCCTGGCCGACGGGGACGAGGTTCGCCTTGCAGAAGAGGATGTCGGCGGCCTGGTGGACGGGGTAGGTGAACATGAGGCCGCTGACGGAGGACTGCCGGGAGTGCGCGATCTCGTCCTTGACGGTGGGGTTGCGGTTCAGCTCGGAGACGGAGACCAGGCTGAGGAAGGGCAGCAGCAGCTGGTTGAGGGCGGGCACGGCGCTGTGGGTGAAGACCGTGGAGCGCTCGGGGTCGATGCCGATCGCCAGGTAGTCGAGGATCAGCTCCTCGACGTACTCCTTCAGGTGCTCGGCCACGTCGCGGTCGGTGAGCACCTGGTAGTCGGCGACGAGCACGAGGGTCTCGACGCCGAGGTCCTGAAGTCTGACGCGGTTGTGCAGGGTGCCGAAGTAGTGGCCGACGTGGAGACGCCCGGTGGGCCGGTCGCCGGTGAGGACCCGGAATCGTCCGGGGTCGGTGCGCACGAGCTGCTCGAGCTCCGCGCTGCGGGTCTGTGCGGGGGTGGTGCCGAGGACGTCGGTGCTGGTGGTCATGGTCTCTCCCGGAGGTGTCGGCGTCCTCGGGACGGCGGGACCTGCGGGCGGGAGCGCAGCAGAAAGGGCCGTCCGGGGACGGCCCTTGTACGTGCGTGAACGGGTGGCCGCCTCTAGAGGAGGCGCCACCAGCTCAGGCACGAAGAACGATGCATACCGCAAGGATACACGGAGGCATCGCCGGCCTCAGGCTCCCACGGGCGTGAACCGCACCGGCAGGGACTGCGGACCCCGGGTGAAGACCCCCTGCTCGACCGGGTCGAAGCCGTCCGCGAGGCGCACGTCGGGCATGGCGTCGAGCAGCTGCGAGACGCCGATCTCGACCTCGGCCTTGGCGAGCAGCGCGCCGACGCAGAAGTGCCGCCCGAGGGCGAAGGCGAGGTGGTCGGCGGCGGCGGAGAACGCCGTGGTGGTGGTCAGGTCCTCGCGGAAGATGTCGAAGGTGTCGGGGTCCTTGTAGCGGTTCTCGTCGCGGTTGGCGGAGCCGATGAGGCAGGTGACGGTCGCGCCCGCCGGGACGGTGCCGCCGCTGAGCTCCACGTCGACGGCGGACTGCCGCATGATCATGTGGACGGGCGGTGTGAAGCGCAGTGTCTCGGCGAAGGCGCGGGCGATCAGGGAGCGGTCCTCGCGCACGGCCGCCAGCTGCTCGGGGTGGGTGAGGAGGTTGGCGAAGATGCTGGCGATGGCCTTGTCGGTGGTCTCGCCGCCCGCCGCGAGGAGCAGGCTGCAGAAGGCCTTGATGTCCTCGTCGCTCATGCGCACGCCGTCGACCTCGGCCGCGCAGAGGGTGGAGAGCAGGTCGTCACCGAGGTTCTCGCGGCGGGCCCGGATGATCGGGATCATGTACTCGGCGAACTCGACGCGGGTGCGCTCGCCGGCCGCCGTGACGTCGGCGTCGCCCGCGAGGTTGCCGAGGAAGGCGATGACGGTGGTGTACCAGCCGTGGAAGCGGGCGTGGTCGGCCTTGTCGAGGCCGAGCATGTCGGCGATCACGTTGACCGGGAAGCGGGTGGCGTAGTCCGCGACGATGTCGGCGGAGCCGGTGGCGCGGAAGCCGGCTATCAGCTCGCGGGAGTTGGCCTCGATGACGGGCAGGAACTTCTCCTGGAGGTCGCTGCCGCGGAAGGCGGGGGCGACGAGGGCCCGGCGCACCGCGTGCTCGCGCCCGCTGAGCTGGAGGATCGTCTTGCCGTGCACCGGCTCGATCTGCCAGTCGTAGTTGTCGGTGGTGAACTGCGTCTCCTTGTCCTTGAAGACGCGCTCGACGTCGGCGTAGCGCGAGACGATCCAGCTCTGGGTCGGCTCGTGCCAGATGAGCGGCGCGGACTCGCGCATGGCCCGGTAGGCGGGGTAGGGGTTCGCGGCGAACTCCGGCGACAGGATGTCGGGGATCTGCGCGGTGGACATGGAGCTCCCTGGGGATGGTGACGGGCGGTCACCCTCAGGTTATTGATCACCCGTCACCCGGAACAGGCCCCTCCTCGCCGACAGTTGAGCGCTGCACCATCCCCGTGGCCGAAAACCGACGGTTCCCGGCCGGTCTCAGCCGTTCGGCAGGATGACGGCGCGACCGTTGATCCTGCCGTCGTGCAGCCGCGCGTACGCCTCGGGGGCCTCGTCGAGGGAGTACGTCTCGGTGTGCACGGAGACGGCACCGGAACGGGCCAGGTCGAGCACCTCGATCAGCTCGCCGCGACTGCCCCAGTACGGTGCGGTGACGCTCACCTCGAAGTTCTGCCGGCCGAAGCCGACCGGAAGGACTCCGCCGCCGATGCCGACGAGGGTCACGTCGCCCTCGATCGCGGCGATCGCGCCCGCCGTGTCGACGGTCGGCTGGATGCCGACGAAGTCGAAGACGGCCTCGGCGCCCCGCCCGCCGGTGAGCTCCCTGACCTTTCCGGCGGCGGCCGCGTCCGACAGGATCGCCTCGTGGGCGCCGACGGTGCGGGCGAGGGCCAGCTTGTCCTCGGAGACGTCGAGGGCGACGACCCGGGCGGCGGTCATCGCACGCAGCAGCTGGATGGCGACGTGCCCGAGGCCGCCGGTGCCGATGACGACGGCGGTGGACCCGGGCACGAGCTTGGGCAGCGAGCGCTTGATCGCGTGGTACGGCGTGAGCCCGGCGTCGGTGAGCGGCACCGTGGCGACGGGGTCGAGGCCGTCGATCGGCACGAGGTGGCGCGGATCGTCGATGATCATGTACTCGGCCATGGAGCCGGGGGCGCCGAGCCCGGGCGGCCGGATACCCAGCTCGTCGGCGCGCAGGCAGTAGTTCTCCTTGCCCTGGGCGCAGTTCGCACAGGTGCCGCAGCCCCAGGGACCGTAGACGGCGACGGAGTCGCCCTCCTCGACCGTGTCCACTCCGGCGCCGAGCGCGGCGACGGTGCCGACACCCTCGTGGCCGAGCGTGAGCGGGAGCGCGTACGGGAAGCTCTCGGCGGGCCAGCCCATGACGGCGATGTCGGAGTGGCACACCCCGGCGGCAGTGACCTTCAGGAGGACCTGCCCGGGGCCGAGCTCCGGGTCGGGGACGGTGACGACCTCCGGGGCTGATCCGACGGTCCGGTACTGCAGCGCCTTCATGACTCGACTCCTTCGTCGCTCTCGCGTGCCCCCACCCCTCCACCGTACCCCCACTGATGTCCCGACGGGACACATGTCTCCATGGGACATGCCACACGACAAAAAAGGACCCCGACCGTACGGGGGAGAACGGTCGGGGCCTGGTTCAAAGTTTAACATCGAACCAACCTGGTTCCGCACCGCACGTCCGCCGGTCCGCAGGTGAACTCCGACACAGAGGTTCGGAGGAATCACCGAGACCCGGGTGCCACCTCCGCCCGCTCCCCATAGGGTGTCAAAAGCGATCAATGGCCACCGCCTGGCAGGGAGAGCCCGTGGTTCAAGCGCAGGACATCGTCAGCAAGCCCGCGAAGGCCGCGGTCTTCCTCGTGCTCACCGTCGCGCCGGGCGGCGAGGAGACCGTCCGGGAGACCCTGAGCGAGGTGACCTCGCTGCACCGGTCCGTGGCCTTCCGCTCCCCCGACGACGCGCTCAGCTGCGTCGTCGGCATCGGCTCGACGGCCTGGGACCGGCTCTTCGCCGGGACGCGCCCGCGCGACCTGCACCCCTTCCAGGCCCTGGCAGGACCGCGTCACCTGGCCCCGGCCACCCCCGGCGACCTGCTCTTCCACCTGCGGGCCCGCCGGATGGACCTCTGCTTCGAGCTGGGCCGGCTGATCACGGACCGGCTCGGCGACGCGGTCCGCGTCGCCGACGAGGTGCACGGGTTCAAGTACTTCGACGAGCGCGACCTGCTCGGATTCGTCGACGGCAGCGAGAACCCCTCCGGGCAGACCGCGCTCGACGCCGTCCTCGTCGGTGACGAGGATCCCGCCTTCGCGGGCGGCAGCTACGTGATCGTGCAGAAGTACGTGCACGACATGGCCGCCTGGAAGGCCCTGCCGACGCAGGAGCAGGAGAACGTGATCGGCCGGAGCAAGGTCTCCAACCTGGAGATGGCCGACGACGTGAAGCCCACGAACTCCCACATCGCGCTCAACGTCATCGAGGACGAGAACGGCGTGCAGCAGCAGATCCTGCGCGAGAACATGCCGTTCGGCGCCGTCGGCCGGGGCGAGTACGGCACCTACTTCATCGGGTACGCCCGCACCCCGGACGTGACCGAGCAGATGCTGCGCAACATGTTCCTCGGCGATCCACCCGGCAACCACGACCGCATCCTCGACTTCTCCACGGCGGTCACCGGCTGCCTCTTCCACGTACCGACCGACGACTTTCTCGACGACCTGCCGGCCGCGCCGTCGCGGGCCTCCGCGGCGGCCGAGGGTTCCCTCGGCATCGGCAGCCTCAAAGGAGTCAGCGCATGAGCACCAATCTCCACCGGGACCTCGCGCCGATCACCCCGGCCGCCTGGCAGCAGATCGAGGAGGAGGCCGGCCGGACGTTCCAGCGCCATGTGGCGGGCCGCCGCGTCGTCGACGTGACGGGTCCCGACGGACCCGAACTCGCCGCGGTCGGCACCGGTCACCTCAGCGACATCAGCCCGCCCGCGCCCGGCGTCCTGGCCCGGCTGCGCGGCGTGCAGCCGCTCGTCGACCTGCGGGTGCCGTTCACCGTCGGCCGTGACGCGGTCGACGACGTGGAGCGCGGGGCGCAGGACTCCGACTGGCAGCCCGTGAAGGACGCGGCCCGGGCCATGGCCTTCGCCGAGGACCGGGCGATCTTCGACGGGTACGCCGCGGCGGGCATCGCGGGGCTGCGCGACCGCACGTCGAACCCGGTGCTCAGCCTCCCGGCCGAGCCGCGCGACTACCCGGACACGATCAGCCGGGCGCTCACCGCACTGCGCCTGGCCGGGGTCGACGGCCCGTACTCACTGCTGCTCGGCGCGGACGCCTACACGGCGGTCAGCGAGACCTCCGACCACGGGTACCCGATCGCGGGCCACCTGAGCCGCATCCTCGACGGCGAGCTGATCTGGGCCCCCGCCCTCGATGGCGCGTACGTGCTGTCCACGCGCGGCGGCGACTTCGAGCTCCGGCTCGGCCAGGACCTGGCGATCGGCTACACCGCGCACGACGCCCGCGGGATCGAGCTGTACTTCCACCAGACCCTGACCTTCCTGCCCTACACGGACGAGGCCGTCGTCGCCCTGAACGCCTGAGTAGGACGTACCCCGGCGGTTGAGTACGCGCGCCGGTGCGCCGGTGCGGGCCCGGCGCGTTCCATGGCATGTATGGATCACATTCCCGCCGGGCCGTCCGACCCGCCGCATCCGGTCCGCTTCTGGTCGGCGGTCGCCGCCGTGCTCTTCCTGCCGGCGGCCCTCGGTGCGTTGGTGCTCACGCTGATGTCCGAACGGGCGGGCCGCTGTCTGACGTACGGGGAGAACTGCGGCTGGTCGCTGCCGAACCAGCTGTTCGTGGGGGCGCTGGTGCTCGGCGTCGTCGCGCTGGTCGTGGTCCAGGCGGCGCCCGGTGACCGGGTGCGCCGGTGGGCGTTCGGCGTCCAGCTGGGCATGGAGGGCACGGCGCTCGTGACGATCCTCAGCCACCTGTGAGGCGCACGGAACCGGCCCGGCGTGCGGCACGCCGGGCCGGTTCCGGCCGATCAGGCGCGGTGCGGGACCACGGCGACCGGGCAGGGCGCGTGGTGCAGGACCGCGTGGGCGACCGAGCCGATCCGGGCGCCGACGGCGGTGCGCCGGGCCCGGCGCCCCACGACGAGGAGCTGTGCCTCGGGGGCCGCCGAGAGGAGCACCTGCCCCGCGCTGCCGATCTCGACGTGCTCGGTGACGGGCACGTCGGGGTACCGCTCGCGCAGCGGGGCCAGGGCCTCGCCGAGCGCCTGCCGCTCGTACGGTTCGAGGCCGCCGGACTTGTCGAGCAGCTCGAGCGAGGCCGGGCTGTAGGCGAAGACCGGCGGAAGGCTCCAGGCGCGCACCGCCCGCACGCGCGCACCGCGGGCGGCGGCCGTCGCGAAGGCGAACTCCAGGGCGTCCGCGCTGTCCTGCGGGTCTCCCTCCTGCCCGACCACGACGTCCCGCCCCGCCGCCTCGGACGACGCCTCGTCGTCCGCCCGCACCAGGACCACGGGGCCCGGGGCCCCGGCGATGACCTGCTGGCCGACGGAGCCGAGCAGGAACCCGACGATCGGCCCGTGGCCGCGGGAGCCGAGCGCGAGCAGCTCGGCGCCGGCGGCCGCGGCCACGAGGGACTCGCCGGCGCCGTCGTCCTCGAGCACGTCCGTGGTGACGGCGAGCCCGGGGTGGCGGCCGGTGATCTCACGCGCGGTCCCGGCCAGCAGGTCGTGCGCCCACTGGAGCTGCGCGGACGCGTCGGCGGCGAGCACGAGCGTCTCCGGCAGCAGCTGTCCGACGTGCACGAGGTGCAGCGGCAGCGCGCGGCGCACCGCCTCGCGGGCCGCCCACGCGGCCGCGGCCGCGCTCTCGGGCGATCCGTCCACTCCCGCGGTGATCGGCCGGGTCATGTGACTCTCCTCCTGGTGCGGCGGGCGCCTGTCTCCTTGCGATCCTCTCTCACTTCGCCCGTGGGCCCGCGGCTCCCTGCGCCTTCTTCTCGGGGCGCAGGAAGGCGTTCCAGCCGCCGGGCGGCTGCTCCCCGACCTGCAGCGAGCGCAGCCGGTCGAGGACCGCCGGGTCCTGGGCGTCCAGCCAGTCGACGAACTGCCGGAAGGAGACGAGGCGCACGTCCTTCTGGCCGGCGATCTGCTTGAGGGCGGACTCGACGGCATCCATGTAGATGCCGCCGTTCCACTCCTCGAAGTG
>NZ_WWIA01000175.1 GCF_009870065.1 Streptomyces sp. SID5785
TCGTGGCTGGTCGCGCAGTTCCCCGCGCCCCTTACGGGGCGGCTGGTCGCGCCCCGCGACGGAGTCGCTGAAGGATGCGGTCCCGCGCCCTGCGACGGAGTCGTCGAGGGATGGGGGCCTGTGGGGCTTTCGGGGCTGGTTTCATGAGTATGTGGTTGGCGCCCCTTCGGCAGACGGGGCAGCTGTTCGCGCTCGGGTTGCAGGTGGCGCGGGACGTGTTCCGACGGCCGTTCCAGTTCCGGGAGTTCGTCGAGCAGTTCTGGTTCATCGCGAGCGTGACCATTCTTCCGGCCGCGCTCGTGTCCATCCCGTTCGGCGCCGTGATCGCCCTGCAAGTCGGGTCGCTGACCCAGCAGTTGGGTGCCCAGTCGTTCACCGGCGGCGCCAGCGTGCTCGCCGTCATCCAGCAGGCCAGCCCGCTCATCGTCGCCCTGCTCATCGCCGGCGCCGGCGGCTCCGCGATCTGCGCCGACCTCGGGTCGCGGAAGATCCGCGAGGAACTCGACGCCATGACCGTCATGGGCGTCTCGCCCGTGCAGCGGCTCGTCGTGCCCCGCGTGCTCGCGACCATGTCCGTCGCCGTACTGCTCAACGGCATGGTGTCCGTCGTCGGCACGCTCGGCGGGTACTTCTTCAACATCGTGCTCCAGGGCGGCACCCCGGGCGCGTACCTGCAGAGCTTCTCCGCGCTCGCCCAGCTGCCCGACCTCTACATCAGCGAGCTGAAGGCCCTCATCTTCGGCTTCATCGCCGGGATCGTGGCCGCGTACCGGGGGCTCAACCCGCGCGGCGGCCCGAAGGGCGTCGGTGACGCCGTCAACCAGTCCGTCGTCATCACCTTCATCCTGCTCTTCTTCGTGAACACGGTGATGACCGGCATCTACCTCCAGATCGTTCCGCCGAAGGGAGGCTGAGCCCGTCATGACCTCCCCCCTCGTCTGGCTCGACCGCAGTGGCGACCAACTCATGTTCTACCTGCGGGCGCTGGTGTGGATCCCGCGCACGCTGCGGCGGTACACGAAGGAAGTGCAGCGCCTGCTGGCCGAGGTCGCCTTCGGGTCCGGCGGACTCGGCGTCATCGGCGGCACCATCGGCGTGATGATCGCGATGACCGCCGCGACCGGCACCGTCGTCGGGCTCCAGGGGTACGCGGCCCTGGACCAGATCGGCACCGCCGCGTTCACCGGGTTCGTCTCCGCGTACTTCAACACCCGCGAGATCGCGCCGCTCGTCGCCGGACTCGCCCTGTCCGCGACCGTCGGCGCCGGGTTCACCGCGCAGCTCGGCGCGATGCGGATCAACGAGGAGGTCGACGCGCTCGAGGGCATGGGCGTGCGGTCCATGCCGTACCTCGTGACCACCCGGATCATCGCCGGCGTCGTCGCCATCATCCCGCTCTACGCGATCGGGCTGCTCTCGTCGTACCTCGCCTCCCGCATCATCACCACCGTCTTCAACGGGCAGTCGCAGGGCACGTACGACCACTACTTCAACCTGTTCCTGTCACCGACCGACGTGCTCCTGTCGGTGCTGAAAGTGCTGATCTTCAGCGTCATGGTGATCGTCGCCCACTGCTACTACGGGTACCGGGCCACCGGCGGCCCCGCGGGCGTCGGCATCGCCGTCGGGCGGTCCGTGCGGAACGCGATCGTGCTCATCTCCGTCACCGACTTCTTCCTGTCGCTGGCGCTGTGGGGCGCGACGACGACCGTGAAGGTGGCGGGCTGAACCATGGAGACCCTGCGCCGCCGGCTCGCCGGCCTCGTGTTCCTCGTGGTGCCCGCGCTGCTGATCTGGCTCGCCGTCGCCGTCTACAACAAGGACTTCGTCGACTCCGACGAGGTCGTCGTCGAGACCGGCAGCGTCGGCAACGAGATGCACCTCGGGGCCGAGGTCAAGCTGCGGGGCGTCGTCCTCGGCGAGGTGCGGTCCATCGACGCCACCGACACCGGGGCCCGCCTCACCCTCGCGCTCGAACCCGACGCCCTCGGACACATCCCCGACGACGTGCGCGCCCAGATGCTGCCGACCACGCTCTTCGGCGAGCGGTACGTGGCCCTGGTCCCGCCGAGCACGCCCAGTACGCGGACGCTGCCGGCCGGTGCCACGATCCCCCAGGACCGGTCCGCCAACGCCATCGAGCTCCAGCAGGTCCTCGACGACGTGCTGCCGATGCTCACCGCCGTGCAGCCGCAGAAGCTCTCGTCGACCCTGTCCGCGGTGTCGCAGGCGCTGGAGGGGCGGGGCGGGCAGCTGGGCGAGACGCTCAGCACGCTCGACGCCCACCTGAAGAAGTTCAACCCCAACCTGCCGACCCTCAACGAGGACCTCAAGCAGCTCGTCAAGGTCTCGCACGTCTACGCGGACGCCGCCCCCGGCATCCTCGACGCGCTCACCGACTTCACCACGACGAGCGGAACGATCGCGGAGAAGGAGAAGGACCTCGCGTCGGCCTACGGCGCCACGACCCGCACCGCCGAGGACCTGGACGCCTTCCTGCGGGCCAACAAGGAGAACATCATCCGGCTGTCCGCGACCTCGCGGCCCACGCTGGAGCTGCTCGCCGAGTACTCCTCGTCGTTCCCCTGCACGCTGCGCACCCTCGCCGACTTCGTGCCCCGTATGGACAAGGCGCTCGGCAAGGGCACCGGCGAGCCCGGCCTGCACGTCGACGTCACCACCGTCGCCTCCCGCGGCAACTACGCGCCCGGCCGCGACACCCCCTCCTACTCCACCGGCGGCGGCCCGAACTGCTACCCCGTGCCCTACCTCGGCGCCTCCGCCCACGCGCCCGTCACCGCGACGGCGTCCGCCGAGCAGAACCTCGGGCCCGCCAACTCGCCGCAGGAGAACGACCTGGTGAACGAGCTCATCGCGCCCGCCGCCAAGACGGCCCCGGGTGACCTGCCCGACTGGTCGAGCCTGCTCGTCGGACCCGTCTACCGGGGGACGGAGGTGAAGCTGAAGTGAGCAGCGAGGACAAGGAGTTCGCGCACATCCGGCGACGGTCCGTCGCCGGGCCCGTCATCAAGTCCCTCGTGTTCCTCGTCGTCACCGCGCTGGCCACCGCCCTGCTCGGACTGTCCATCGCCAACACCGGCGTCGGCACCGACACCACCACCTACCGCGCCCTGTTCACCGACGTCACCGGCCTCATCGACGGCGACGGCGTGCGGATCTCCGGCGTCAAGGTCGGCGAGGTGACCGACGTGCGCGTCGTCGACCACCGCACCGCCCAGGTCACCTTCACCGTCGACAAGGGCAGGGAACTGCCGGGTACCACCACGGCCGCCGTCAAGTACCTCAACATGGTCGGCCAGCGGTACGTGGCCCTCGAACGTGGCACCGGGGGCACCACGGGGGACCTCGCCCCCGGTGCCACCATCCCCCTCGCGCACACCCAGCCCGCGCTCGACCTCACCCTCCTGTTCAACGGGTTCAAGCCGCTCTTCGAGGGCCTGTCCCCGCACGACGTCAACGACCTCGCCGGCTCGATCGTCAAGGTCCTCCAGGGCGAGGGCGGGACCGTCGACAGCCTCATCGAGCACGTCGGCTCCCTCACCACGACCGTCGCCGCGAAGGACAAGGTCATCGGGCAGGTCGTCGGGAACCTCACCGAGGTCCTGAAGACGATCAACGACCGCGAGGACAAGTTCGACGACCTCGTCACCACGCTCACCCGGCTCGTCTCCGGCTTCAACGAGGACCGCAAGCCGCTCGGCGAGGCCGTCCAGGCGATGGGCGACCTGACGACCGTGACCGCCGGGTTCCTCCAGGACGCCCGGGCGCCCCTCAAGAGCGACATCAAGCAGCTGGGCCGCCTCTCCGGCACCCTCGGCGACGGCATCCCGCAGATCGAGAACTTCCTCGACAAGACGCCCGCCAAGATGACCGCCCTGTCCCGCCTGTCCTCCTACGGCTCCTGGTTCAACCTCTACCTGTGCCGGGCCTCGGTCGACGGCGTCACCATGTCCGACGGGTCGAAGCCCCCCACCGGCATCGTCGTCGAAGAAGCGAGGTGCCAGTGAAACGGCCCGCCCTCGGGCGTCCGTCCGTGCGACGACCCCGGTTCAAGCCCGTCCAGGAGCGCAACCCCGTCGGCATCGCCGTCGCCGGTCTCGTCGTCCTCGCGCTGCTCGCGCTCGCCGCGCTCAATGTGTCGAGCCTGCCGCTCGTCGGCGGCGGCACCGACTACAGCGCCGACTTCAGCGAGGCCGCGGGCCTCGGCGACGGGGACGAGGTGCGCATCGCCGGCGTCAAGGTGGGCGAGGTCACCTCCGTCAGCCTCGACGGACCCAAGGTCAAGGTCGCCTTCCGCATCGAGGACGACGGCACCTGGATCGGCGACCGCACCACCGCCGCCATCGCCATCAAGACGCTGCTCGGCGAGAAGTACGTCGCCCTCGACCCGCTCGGCGGCGGCAGGCAGGACCCCGGGAGCCGCATCCCGCTCAGCCGCACGACGTCCCCGTACGACGTGACGGAGGCGTTCGAGGATCTCAGCGGGACCATCGACGACATCGACACCAAGCAGCTCGCCGCGAGCTTCGAGACGATCTCCGAGACGTTCAAGGACTCACCGCCCGACGTGCGGGCCGCGGTCAAGGGACTCTCCGCCCTGTCGAAGACCGTCTCCTCGCGCGACACCCAGCTCGCCGCGCTCCTCGACGGCAGCAAGAAGCTCACCAAGACCCTCAAGACGAAGCAGTCGAGCTTCGAGACGCTCATCGACGACGGCGGTTCGCTGCTCGGCGAACTGAAGAAGCGGCGCACCGCCATCAAGGCGCTGCTCACCGGCAGCCAGGCGCTCGGCGTCCAGCTCGACGGCCTCGTCGACGACAACGAGAAGCAGCTCGAGCCGACGCTCCAGGCGCTCGGCCGGGTCACCACCGTGCTGGAGAAGAACAAGAAGAAGCTCGACCGGACGCTCTCCCTGGTCGGCCCCTACTACCGGCTCGTCGGCAACACCCTCGGCAACGGCCGCTGGTTCGACAGCTACCTGTGTGGCGTCGTCCCGCGGAACTACCTGCCCGAGACCTCGCTGCCGAAGACCTCCTGCATGCCGCCCAAGAACGGGACGTACGACGTGAAGGCCGGAGGCCGGTGATGTCCGTCAAGTGGAAACTCCTCGTGGGCGGGGTCGCCCTGGCCGTCCTCATCGCGGCCGGTGTCGTCGGCGTGCGCGCCGCGGACTCCGGCGGCATGCGGGTCACGGCCTACTTCGACCGCGCCGTCGGCATCTACGCCGGATCCGACCTGCGCGTCCTCGGCGTCCGCGTCGGCAAGGTCGCCGACGTCCACCCCCAGGGCACCCAGGTCCGGGTCACCCTCGAGATCGACGACGGCGTGCAGGTGCCGGCGGGAGCGCGCGCCGTCGCCGTCGCCCCCAGCGTCGTCGCCGACCGGTACGTGCAGCTCACGCCCGCCTACGCGTCCGGGCCGCGCATGAAGGACGGGGCGAAGCTGCCCGCGTCCCGCAACCGCACCCCGGTCGAGGTCGACCAGCTCTACGACAGCGTCACCGAGCTCAGCAAGGCGCTCGGCCCCGGCGGCGCCAACGAGAAGGGCGCCCTGTCCGACCTCCTGCGGACCGGCGCCGAGAACCTCGACGGCAACGGCGCCGCGATGGGCGACAGCATCGAGCAGTTCGGCAAGGCCGCCAAGACGCTCAACGGCCGCAGCGACGACCTGTTCACCACCCTCACCCAGCTCCAGTCCTTCACCACGATGCTCAAGAAGAAGGACCGCGGCGTGCGGACCGCACAGGAGAACCTCGACGACGTCACCAGCTACTTCGCCGACAACCGCGACGACCTCGCCGGCGCCCTGAAGGAACTCGGCATCGCACTCGGCCAGGTCAAGAAGTTCATCAAGGACAACCGCGGCGAGCTGAAGAAGAACGTCCGCAAGCTCGTGCCCATCACCCAGGCCCTCGTCGACCAGCGCGCCTCGCTGGCCGAGGCCCTGGACGTCGCACCGCTCGCCGCGCAGAACGTCGTCAACGCGTACAACCCGAAGACGCGCACCCTCGACGGACGCGCCAACCTCAACGAACTCAGCCAGGGCGGCCCGCTCCTGCCGCTGCCCTCCGTGGGGGGTGAGCAGTGATGCGCGCACCCTTCCGGATCGGCAGGACCGGAGGTCTCTGGATCGGCGGGGCCGTCACCGTCACCGTCGCCTTCTGCCTCACACTCGGGGTCGTCACCCTGCCCGTCCCCTCGTTCGGTGGCATCGAGGACCTGCCGCTGCCCGGCGGCGCCGACCTCGGCGACCACCCCTACACCGTCACCGCCGAGATGAAGGACGTGCTCAGCCTCGTCCCGCAGTCCGCGGTCAAGGTCAACGACGTCGCCGTCGGACGCGTCACCGACATCAGCCTCGCCGACGGCGACAACTGGAGCGCCCGCGTCACCATGCGCATCAACGGCGACGTGCAGCTGCCCGCCAACACCGGTGCCCGGCTGGAACAGTCCAGCCTCCTCGGCGAGAAGTACGTCCAGCTCGTCGCGCCCACGAAGGGCGCCACCGGCGCCCTGCACGCCGGTGACCGCATCCCGGTCGCCCGCACCGGCCGCAACACCGAGGTCGAAGAGGTCTTCGGCGCCCTGTCCCTCCTGCTCAACGGAGGCGGCGTCAACCAGCTCAAGACCATCACCAAGGAACTCAACAAGGCCCTCGGCGGGCGCGAGAGCGAGGTCCGCTCCACCCTGCGCCGCGTCAACACCCTCGTCACCGACCTCGACACCCACCGCGGCGACATCACCGCCGCCCTCGACGGCGTCAACCGGCTCTCCGCCACCCTCTCCCACCGCAAGGAGGACGTGGCCACCGTGCTCACCGACCTGTCCCCGGGCCTCAAGACCCTGGAGGAACAACGGGGCTCGCTCATGACGATGCTGCGCTCCCTCGACCGGCTCAGCGGCGTCGCCGTCGACACGGTCAACCAGGGCAAGGCGGACATGGTCGCCGACCTGAAGGCCATCGCCCCCAGCCTCAAGGCGCTCGCCGACTCCGGCAAGGCGCTGCCCGACTCGCTCCAGGTGCTGCTCACCTACCCGTTCACCGACGAGGTGCTGAACGGCATCAAGGGCGACTACCTCAACGTGTACCTGAACATGACCGCCGCGCCCGGCACCGTCCTCATCCCGCCCCTGGAGCCGGGGACCTCGGCGTCCCCGACACCGAGCGCCACGGCGCAGAAGCAGAACGGCAAGCGGGCGCCGGAGAAGGCCGGTTCGAGCCCGGCACTGCCGCTGCCGGCCACGTCGTCCCCGTCCGCGTCGTCCGGCTCCCCATCGTCCGCGCCCACGTCGTCCGCGTCGTCCGGGGCCGCTTCGTCGCCGACGGGAGGCGATGAGCGGTGATCACCCTCGCGACCCGGCTCAAGAACGTCGCCTTCCTCGTCATCGCCGTCCTGGTCCTGGCGTTCCTCGGCATCCGCTACGCCGACCTCGGCCGCTTCGTCGGCGTCTCCGACTACTACACGGTCACGGTCCAGCTCCCGCGCACCGGCGGCCTGTTCACGCACTCCGACGTCACCTACCGGGGCGTCTCCGTGGGCCGCGTCGGACCCATCGGGCTCACCCCGGACGGCGTCGAGGCCGAGCTGCGCATCAAGAAGTCCGCGCCCGACATCCCCGACGACGCCGAGGCCGTCGTCGCGAGCCTCTCCGCGGTCGGCGAGCAGTACATCGACCTGCGGCCCGCCCGCGGCGACGGCCCCTACCTGGAGGACGGCTCCCGGATCGAGGCGAGCCGGACGGCCGTCCCGCGGCCCGTCACCGACGTCCTCAAGAGCGTCGACGACCTCACCACGTCCGTGCCGCTCGACGATCTCCGCACGGTCGTCGACGAGTTCGGCAAGGCCTTCGAGGGGCGCGGCGCCGACCTCCAGGTGCTCATGGACAACGGCACCGACTTCGTGAAGGCCGCCGACCGGGCGCTGCCCAGCACGACGGCCCTCATGAACGACGGCGCGGTCGTGCTGCGCACCCAGGCCGAGGAGGGCAAGGCCATCCGCGACTTCGCGTCCGGCGCCAAGGACCTCGCCGCCACCCTCAAGGGCTCCGACGCCGACCTGCGCCGCCTCGTCATGGCCGCCCCCGAGGCCGCCACCCAGGTCAGCGGGCTGCTCCGGGACATGGACCCCGACCTGAGCGTCGTCCTCGCCAACCTGCTCACCACCTCCGAGGTCGCCGTCACCCGGCAGCGCGGCACCGAGGAACTCCTCGTACAGCTGCCCCGGGCCGTCGCGGCGGGCGCCACGGCGGTCGACGGAAAGAAGGTCAACTTCGGCATGACGGTCACCTTCTTCAAGCCTCTGCCGTGCACGGAGGGCTACGACGACACCCGCTACCGGCTCGGTACCGACACCGGGCCGGCACCGGCGCTCAACTCCGGGGCCCGCTGCACGGAGCCCGCGTCGAGCGGGGTCGGCGTCCGCGGCTCCGC
>NZ_WWIA01000176.1 GCF_009870065.1 Streptomyces sp. SID5785
CGCCCGCGGACAGGGTGCGGTCCCACGGGTTGCGGGCGGGGCCCACCAGGTCGTTGTCCGTGTAGCAACAGCAGCCGAACTCCGGGGTGTTGGTCTTGCCGATGCTGACGAGTCCGGCCTCGCGCATCCGCGTGACGGTGTGTGCGTCCACTGCGGGAACATGGTCGGCGAAGGCCTTCGAACCGTAGGTGGTGGTGACGCCCGCGGTGTCGACCAGGTCCTTGACCGCGGTGGGGACACCGAAGAGCGGGGTCGTGCCACGGTCCGCGGGGCCGCCCAGGGCCGCCGCGGCGGCCAGGGCGGCGTCGGGGGTGCGGGTCACGAAGGCGCCGTGCGCGGGGTCGAGTGCCTCGACGCGCGCGAGGCTGTGCCGCACCAGATCGTCCGGGGTGACGTCGCCCGCGCGTACCGCGGCGGCCTGTTCGAGAGCGGTGAGCGCGTGGAGTTCGGTCGCGTCGGTCATGCGGTCCTGCTTTCCTCGGTGGTCCCATGCATGGCCTCGACCTGCCGCCTCACGGCCTCCTCGTGGTCCTGGAGATCGCGGCGTGCGTCGCGGGGCCGCCAGCGGCCGGTCATCACGAAGACGAACGGCAGGAACAGCACCTGCCCGCCCAGGCACACCCACCACCACGTCTGCCACTGACCGGGGTTCTCCGCGGACGCCTTCTGCACCTCGGCGCCGTGTTCACGCAGGATCTTCAGCTGCGGGGCGGCCTTCTGGACAGTGCGCAGGTCCGCTGCGCCGACCTCCTTCTCCGCCTCGGCGAGCAGCGCGGGCGGCACCTTGCCGGGTCCGTAGGCGTCGAGTTCGGCGAAGATCTTCGGGTGGGCGCGGGTGACGGCCAGTGCGGGAGCCGCCTGCACGGACGCCCGCTCGACCTCGGTGCCGTGCTCGATCAGCGGGGTGACGGAGTGCACCACCAGCGGCACGAAGGCGGCCGAGAGCGCGACCGTGATCCGGACGATCCATCCCCAGATCGCCAGGCCCGTGGCGGTGGCGGCGGGGTTGTGGCGCTCGACGGTCTCCGTGAAGCTCGCCATCCACGGGGAGTAGGCGATGCCGCTGGTGACGCCGATGCCGGCCACGATCAGGGCGAACGTGTAGTAGCCGGTGTCCGGCCGGGTGGCGTGGAGGGTGAAGGCGAGGGTGAAGCCGATCGATCCGAGGGCGCCGGCCAGCATGAAGGGTTTGCGGACGCGCAGCCGGTCCGAGAGCAGGCCGGCCAGTACGAGGGAGAGCGCGTTGGCTCCCCAGTACCAGTTCAGGAGGGCGTTGGCGCGCTGCGCGGAGTAGCCGAACGTCGTGGCGAAGTAGAGGACGAAGTTGCCGACGGCCGCGTAGTAGAGGAGCAGGTACAGGCTGATGGCGACGGCGGAGCCGATGACGTCGAGGCGCATCATCTGCCGCCACTGGCCGTGCAGTGCGACGTCGGTGTCCATGCCCTTGGCGCGGGCCTCGACCAGGGCCCGGTCCCTCAGGCTCACCATGATCTGGTCCCGTAGCGCCGGGGCGAGTTCGCGCAGGCCGAACAGGGCGATGACGAAGAGGACGAGTCCGCTGATGCCGGCGAACCTGATCTCGTCCTGCCAGCTCGTGCCGCCTCCGTACGTGCGGGAGGTGACGGCGGTGACGACGAGGCTGCCGATGATCGGGCCCATCGTCCAGTAGCCCATGGCCGACGCCCGGCCCAACTGCGGTGAGAAGTCACGGATGAGGGCAGGTGTGGCGACGAGGATCATGCCCTCGACCAGGGCGACGGCGCAGTAGCCGATCAGGTAGCTCGTCTTGCCGGGTGCGTGCGGCAGCGCGAACGTGGTGAGCAGGCCGACGACCAGGAGTCCGTAGACCACGATGTTGGCCCGGCCCCAGCGGTCGGCCAGTCCCGCGACGAGCGAGGCGAAGGCGCCCACCGCGTTGGCCGCCACCGAGATGTAGACGAAGTACAGGAACGACATGTGGTAGTCGGCGATGATCGCGGTCGAGACCGCGTACTGCACGTACAGCTGGTAGTAGAGGACGATCGTGACGAGGACGACGATCCCCAGGTACCAGTAGCGGGAGGCGCGTTCGGGATAGTGCTGCAGTTGCCGGTGTGCCAGACGCAGGCGTGCCGGTACGGCCGGCTCCGCAGCGCGCGGTTCGTTCGTCGGTGGTGGCGATATCGACACCGTGCCTCCCCTGTGCTGGTCAGCCGCACGCCGGGATGCGTGCTCGCCGCGGCGAACGTAGTACCGACTGGTCGGTACGGGGAAGGGGTCGGGGCGAAGTTTGTGATCCACCCGCACGGGCGGCCGCACCCCGCCCCTTCTCCCGGGAGGCGGTCACCTCCGGCGTGGCGGCATCAGGGCAGGCGCTGCTCCGCGAAGAAGTCCCACATCACCCGGCTCATGTCCGGCCCGAGCGGATCGGCGAAGGGACCTGAACCGCCGCCGGGCCACTTGTGCTGCAGGCCCTCGACGTCGTACTTCTCGATCAGCGTGCGGCCACCGGTGCGGGCCGTGTAGCGCGTGCGCGTGTAGGGGCGCTCCCCCGGTGCGTCCACGCGTTCGGTGGCATCAGGTGTGTCGTCCACGTCGCCGTCCACCGTGCCGTCGCCGGCCAGGTCGTCGAGGGCGGCCCACTGCGAGGCCAGCCTGTCGGCCATCCACGGCGGCACCGTGGTGTCGGCGTCGCCCTGTTCGATCAGCATCGGCACCCTGCGGGCACGCGGACCCATCTCCGCGTACGCGAGCTTCGCGGTGTCCATCGGGCTGACCCGGTCCGGATCCGGCTGCACCCGGTCGAAGGCGTACTCCCCGCCCGCGAGCGACGCGGCCGAGGCGTACACGTCCGGGTAGGTCACCGCCATGATGACCGCGAGGCCCGCGCCCGAGGAGGCACCGGCGACGTGCACCCTCCGGGCGTCGGCGCCGTACCGCTCCACCACCTGCCGGGTCGCTCCGGCGATCAGCGAGGGCTCCCCGCTGCCCCGGTGCTGGTGCTGCGGCTGGATCGCGTTCCAGCAGCGCAGCAGATTCCGCAGCGGGTCCTGGGTCGGATAGACGACGATGACGTTCTCGGTGTCGGCCACGCGGTCGAAGCGCGTCATGTCCTTCATCGAGTTGGCGCCGAACCCGGTCATGCCGCAGCCGTGCAGCGCGACGACGACCGGCAGCTTCTTGCCCGGCCGGTACCCGGGCGGCAGGTGCACCTGGTACTCGACACGTCCCGCGGCGTCGACGTAGGTGCCGCGTTCGTCGTGTCCCGCCGCCGCGGACGCCGGGTCCGCCAGGAACGGCAGCCACAGGCCCGCGGCGGCCACCGCGAGCAGTGCGCGTCGGAATCCTCTTGCCATCACAGCCTCCAGATGTTGCGTGCGATGGCGCACATCCTCCGGGCGCGGCCCCGCCACCGGCCATGGGAGAGTGCCCAGGACCGGCCGCGCGATCCTGTGCCGGTTCACAAGCCAGATGTACCAATCCGGGGAATTGATATACTAGTGGGGTGTCTGCCACCCACGGCCCGCCGGCCGGACTGACGCACGTCCCCGCGCTGCTCCTGCTCGACAGTGACGCGCGCGGGCTCGACCGCACGACTCAGGCGTACCGGGCGATCAGACGCCAGATCATCGATCTGACCCTGCCCCCGGGCAGCGGCTTCACCGAGACGTCCCTCGCCCGGCAGTGGCAGATCAGCAAGACGCCGGTGCGTGAGGCGCTGGCGCGACTGCGGCGCGACGGACTCGTGAGCGCCCTGCCGCGCGCCGGTTACGTCGTCAGCCCGGTCACCCTCCAGGACACCGACGACCTGTGTGCTCTGCGGTCCCTGCTGGCGAGCGAGGCCACCGGCGCCGCAGCCCGCAGGGGCCTGCCCACTCCGGCGCTCGATCGCCTGGAAGCCCTGTGCACGGTGCCCGTCGCGCTGGCCGCGGGCGAGGCCGAGCAGGAGGAGTCGCTGCGCGCGGGCATCGAGTTCGAGGGCATCGTCGCCAACTTCACCGGGAACAACCGTCTCGGCAAGGCGCTCGTCGACGTCCTCGACGAACTCGAGCGGGTGCTGCGCATGGCCGCTCTCATCGAACCCGGCATCGCCAGCCCGCCCGGAGAGCTGGACGCCATCCTCCGGTGCCTGCGCGAGCGGGACGCCGAAGGGGCACAGGCGGCCACACGCGCGCGGTGCGAGCGGGTACGCCGCGACGTCCTCGAGGTGCTCGCCAAGAGCGCTTCGGTCAGCCGGGCACCCATCGAACTGCCCCGGCCCTGACGGCGCGGAGCGCAGTACCGGAGGGGAGCGCAGTACCGGAGGGGAGCCGCAGTGCCGGAGGGGACGGGCGCCGTCCCGCACCCTCCCCCGCGCCGACGCGGAACCGGCGCGCCCTCACCCGTTCACGCCCGCGCGACCGGCCAGTCCGCGCAGGAGACCACGTCGAACCCCCGAGCGGGGAACACCGTGTCCATGAAGAAGTCATGGACCGCCGGATCGCCGTCGCCGCACCCGTCCCGCAGCACCGTCAGCCCATAACCGCGGTCCGCCGCGTCGTAACACGTGGCCGCGACCATCGCGCTCGTCGCCACACCGGCCACCGCGAGCCGGGTGACGCCCCGTGCCCGCAGGACCAGTTCGAGATCCGTGCCTGCGAAAGCACCGGCACGGCGCTTGAGCACGACCACGTCCTCGGGGGCGACCGGGAGGTCGAGGCCGGTGCCGGGGGTTCCCTCGTGGAAGTCGTCCCCGGCGTCGAAGAACGACCGATAGAGCGCGCTGTCCGGCAGGTCGGCCGCATTGCTCCGGAACGCGAACCGCACGAACACCACCAGGGCACCGGCCGCACGCGCACGCGGAAGCAGTGCGGTGAGCGGCGGCACCACCTTCGCGGCGAACGGATAGGCGCCCGTGATGCCTCGCTGGACATCACCGATGATCAGGGCCGTGGTCATGAAAGATCTCCGTCCACTCGTTCCGTCCCGTCCTTGCTGCCGAGGATCCCCAGCTCGCCGACCCGCAGTCCGAAGGCGAAGCGGCCTTCGACACGGGTCAGCTCCATCATCCTGCGCACTCTGCGCTGGACAGTCCGGTGACTCAGCGCCAACCGCCGCGCGATCGTGGCATCCGCCAGACCGCCGCCCATGAGGTCCAGTATCCGGAGATCGGTCTCGTCGAACGCACCGGCGCGTCCGTCTCCCTCCCCTGCCGCGCCGGGCCGGTGGGACGGTCCGGTCCCCGGCCCGGGAAGGACCGGCCCGCATTCGGACATCGCTGACCTCATCATGGCCTTCCCTCTCGGACCGTCTCGCTCCTGACGTGAAACGACACTAGAAAGCAGGTCCCACTCGGACCACTGTCGTCTTGCACTGTCTGTGGACCGGCACGTTAGATCTGCCCTCGGCCGCTCCACTGCGCCCCTGGGGAATGTGCGTTCCGACAGTCTGTGTGGCGCCTTTACGACGCGGTTCCCTCGCGCCGCTCCGTTGGTCGCGCTGCCGTGGGAAGGTCGGTTCTGCCGAGAGCCTGTTCCGGCGACACCCCCGCTTGTCTGCCGAACCCGGAAACCCGTCATGCCCGCGTGCTCGTCCCTCTCCCCCCGTCGCGTCGCGCGGACAGGTCCCGGCCTGTTCGTGGTCGCCGGTCTGCTGTGGGGTACCGGAGGTCTCGCCGGGTCGTTCCTCGCCTCCCGGACCGGGCTGCCTCCGGCGTCCGTCGCCGCGTACCGGCTGCTGGTCGGCGGCGCCCTGATCACGTCCTTCACCAGGCACCCCGCCGCGCTGGGTTCGGCGCTCCGGGCACCGGGCGCCCCGGCCCGGCTGGCCTCGACCGGTGTCCTGATGGCCGTCTACCAGACCGCGTACTTCGCCGCGGTGCAGGCCACTTCGGTGAGCATGGCGACGCTCACCACGATGGTCGCCATCCCCGTGCTGGTGACCGTCGGCTCCACGGTCCTCGACCGGCGTCGTCCCACGTTCCGGTCGGTCGGTTCGGTGGTGACGGCTGTCTGCGGGCTCGTCCTGCTGCTCGACTCACCGGTGGGGGCGGACACCCGGCGCGCCGAGGGGGCAGGTCTGGCGCTCCTCGCGGCACTGGGCTTCTCCGTCCTCACGCTGCAGCGCCGGACGGCTCCGCCCGGCCCGGAACGGGACCCCACCATCGGGCTCGGGTTCCTGGCCGGCGGCGTTCTCCTGCTGCCCGCGGGCCTGGCGTCCGGAATGCAACTGCCGCTGCGGGCCGACGCGTTCGGCGCCGTCCTCTTTCTCGGACTGGTCCCCACGGCCCTCGCCTACAGCAGCTACTTCGCCGGTCTGCACCGGGCGGGAGCGGGCGCGGGCGTCGTCGCGGTGCTCCTGGAGCCGCTGACCGCCACCCTGCTCGCCGTGCTCCTCGGCCGTGATCGTCTGAACGGCGTCCAGATCCTCGGCGCGGCGCTCACCCTGTTCTCCATCGGCATCCAGCAGGCGCGCACAAGAGACACCTGTGACCTCTGAGGGAGCGGTCATGTGTGCGACGCGGAGGCGACACACCCTGGGCCGCGCGTCCTTCACACGCGGGTCGGTTCCCCTCGGTTCGGGAGCGCAGCGCGGTCGCGCAGTCGGGGACGTCCGAGCAGGACGTACGCGGCGATCCCCAGGTCGGCGAGGTTCGTGCCGTGCCTGCCGGACCGGGGCGCCGGGTTCCTGTCCGCGTCCATTCCGGCGAGGGTGAGGGCGTCGCGGACGTGGTGGCGCACCGTGGCCTCCGAGACGCCCAGCGCCTGCGCGGTGCGTCGGACCGACAGATCCTGTTCCAACCACACGCACAGGGTGTTCGTCAGACACCTCTGCGTCGTACGCAGCGGGTTCAACGTGTGTGCGGCCCAGGACTTGACGCGCTCCGGCTCCTCGGCCAACAGGTCGTCCAGGGTCGGTGCCGCGTCGGACGACGGCACCGGCGGCGGCGAGGGCGTGTGCACGAGCGTGGAGAGGATGTCCAGTGCCAGCAGGACGAGGATGCGGTCGTTCCCGGAGTCGAGGTCCAGGCCGAGCATGCGGCCGGCGCGGAGCAGTCTCTGACGCAGGGTGTTGCGGTGGACGCCGATGCTCCGGGACGCTTCCGCCGGCTTGGCCGAGCACCCGGCGTACAAGGTGTCGAGGAGCTGTTGGCGTCCGGGGTCGCTCAGCACGGGCGCGAGCAGGTGTGTGGCCCAGGCGTGCGCGGACGCGTACGCGAGAAGCGGGGCCACTTTGGGCGGTACGCCGGTGGAGACGCGGCCGGGGACGCGAAGCGCGTCGCGGAGCGCCTGGGCCGCTTCGGCGTAGGCGCGTCCGGCCGCCTCCACGCTGTGCGAGCGGCTCTCGCCCATGACGAGCCAGTCGCGGTCCTTCACCAGTGCGAGGAGGTCGGCCCCGACCCGCCCGTCGTTCCGGTCCGGCGTGACGACGACGGTCTGCGTCGGCTCGTCCGGACTCGGCGCCACGAGTGCCCGCCCGCCGAGGTTCTCCTCGCACCAGCGCACCGTGCGCTCCCGGTCGTCCCGGCCCGAGTCGATGATCCGGACCCGGGCCTGGGTGGCGTCCGCCAGCGCAGGGGCGAGAGTGCGGGCGGCCCGGTGGGCGTGTGCCGGGTCGGCCAGGAGTACGTGCAACGCGGCGGTGTTCACCCGTCGCGGCTCCACGCTGGCCGCTCCTCGGTCGCGGCGTATCTGCTCGAAGAAGCCGAGGAACGTGGCCGCGTGGCGGATCAGCCGGACGTCCGCCCGGTCGAGCGGCCGGTGCGAGGCCACTCCCAGGACGAGGGAGTCCCCTCCGTCGAAGACCCGGATCACCCGCGTGTGCGCGAAGGAGGCGGCGTCGCCGGGGGCGTCCGGGCAGACCAGCCGGCGGGCGCCGTTGTCGCGGTCGGCGGGCACCGCGGTCACGACGCCGCGCTCGCGCGACCCGAGTGCGACGTCGACGTCCAGGGCGGAGGACAGCCAGGTGAGCATGTCCCCGGCCGCGGCGGGGTGGTCGGTGCGGACCGGCACGCGCAGCAGCAGGTTCTCCAGGCGCTCCGCATGGCGCTCCGCGACGGCCGCCCTCTGCTGCTGGATGAAGTGATTGACGCCCACCCACTCCGCGTCCGCGCCCGTCACCAGGACCGGGAGCTTGGACGCGTCCGCCTGCGCACGCACCCGGGAGCTGATGACGCCCGGCTCTCCGGGGGTGCGCAGCACCAGTCCGGCCGCATTGTGCAGGCGCAGGTCCGTGATCAGGTCGCAGAGCCGTCGGTCGCCGCCGGCCCCGGGGAGGTGGGTCCAGGTGACGAGGGCCAGGCCGCCGCCCGAGGCCGGGAGGTGCTGGGAGGTGATGTCCTGCCCGGTCTGGCGGGCCGGAACGACGGCGGTGACCTCGGAGACGGGTGTGTCGCCGTATGCGCCGGGGTGGGTGGGGTGGGCCCAGCGCAGCCGCAGATCGGGCCGGGTCTCGACGAGGTGGTTGAGCGTCAGCACGTCAGCCTCCCTGCCGCCGGGGCCCGGCCCCGACCGGCCTGCGCTCCGACGGCCGAGCGGCCGCGGTCAGGCGTTCCACTCCTGCCACTCCTCGGCGAGGACCGCCCAGAGTTCCTTGTCGTGGCGCTCGCCCTGGTAGGGCCACGCCTTGCGGCGTACGCCCTCGAGCGTCATGCCGAGACGCTTCGCCACCGCCGCGCTGCGGTCGTTGTCCGCGCGGCAGTGCCATTCGGCCCGCGCCAGGCCGCGGGTGGTGAACGCCCAGTCCAGCAGGGCCCGGCAGGCGGCGGTCACGAGGCCGAGACCTTCCGCCGACGGTTCCAGCCAGCAGCCGATCTCGCAGGAGCCGAGGTCCGCGCTGAAGCTGACGTACATCACGCCACCGACGAGCCGGCCGTCGTGCCAGATGCCGTACAGACGGGCGCCGTCCGCGGCCTGCCACTCCGCGTACCGCGCGAGGGTGGCCCGAGCCCCGTCCACGTCGTCCGTCACGAACCGCTGACCGACCCACGGGCGGATGTGCTCGCGGGCCCGGTCCATGTGCGCGGCGAACTCTTCCGCATGCCACGTCTCGAGCGCTCCGAGACGGGCGTCGTCGCGCAGGGGCAGGGACAGCATGGCCACTCCTTCGTACATTCACATAACAAGCGTTACGTCAATATACCGTGGCGCCGCGCCGGACACCAAGAGCGATCCGCCCACCGCCCGCGCGGGACGTGTGACACACGGGACGGTCGCGGCCCGTCGCCGCGTGTCCCCGCTCTCAGCCCCTCAGCGAGGCCATCCACTCCTCGACTTCGTCGGCCCGGCGCGGCAGGGCCGCCGAGAGGATCCGGCAGCCGTCCTCGGTGACCAGCACGTCGTCCTCGATGCGCACACCGATGCCCCGGTACTCCTCCGGCACCGTCAGGTCGTCGGGCTGGAAGTACAGGCCCGGTTCGACGGTGAAGACCATGCCCGGCACGAGCGTGCCCTCCAGGTGGGTCTCCACCCGCGCGGCGGCGCAGTCGTGCACGTCCATCCCGAGCATGTGCCCGGTGCCGTGCAGGGTCCACCGGCGTTGCAGACCGAGCTCGAGCACCCGGTCGACAGGACCGTCGAGGAAACCCCACTCGACGAGCCTGTCCGCCAGGACGCGCTGCGCGGCGCGATGGAAGTCACCGAACGCGGCACCGGCACGGACGGCGGCGAACCCCGCCTCCTGCGCTGCGCAGACCGCGTCGTAGACCTTCCGCTGCACGCCGCTGTACCGCCCGCCGATCGGGAGGGTACGGGTGACGTCCGCCGTGTACAGGCTGTGCGTCTCCACGCCGGCATCGAGCAGCAGCAGGTCACCGGAGCGGACCGGACCGTCGTTGCGTCCCCAGTGCAGCGTGGAGGTGTGCGGCCCCGCGGCACACGTGGAGCCGTAGCCGACGTCGTTGCCTTCCACACGCGCCCGCAGGAAGAAGGTGCCTTCGACGTACCGCTCGCTCGTCGCCCGGGCCTGGTCGAGGTTCTTCACCACGTCCTCGAAACCGCGCACGGTGGAGTCGACCGCCTTCTGCAGTTCGCCGATCTCGAAGGCGTCCTTGACCAGGCGCGCCTCGGCGAGGAAGGCGAGCAGTTCCTCGTCGCGCCACTGCGAGATCCGACCGGCGACCGCGGACTCGACCGGCGCGTCATAGCCGCGGACGATCCGCGCCGGGCACTCGCTCACGCGCAGGACATCCGGCAGGCCGCGCACGTCCGCGGTGGCAAGCCCGTACAGCACCGCCGCTTCGTCGAGCGAGTCACGGCGTCCCACCCAGAGTTCGCCGTGCTCGTCGAGCCAGAACTCTCCGTTCTCGCGGTCCGAGCACGGCAGCAGGTAGAGCGTCGCCCGGTGCCCCGCGGCGTGCGGCTCGAGGACCAGCACGCCCTGCTCCGACTGGTCGCCCGTGAGGTAGGCGTACTCGGTGGCGGCGCGAAAGGCGTAGGCCGTGTCGTTGGAACGCGTCTTCAGACGGCCCGCGGGGATCACGAGCAGCTCACCGGGGAAGCGGGCGGAGAGCGCGGCGCGGCGACGGGCGGTCTCGGCGGCCTGGGCGATCGGCTCCAGATCCCGCGGCA
>NZ_WWIA01000177.1 GCF_009870065.1 Streptomyces sp. SID5785
TGCAGGCCGATGAGCGAGCGCGACGTCCGTGACGTCTTCGAGTACGCGCTGCTGCGGGTGGTGCCCCGGATCGAACGGGGCGAGCAGATCAACGCCGGGGTGGTCGTCTACTGCCGGGCGAGGTCGTTCGTCGCCGCGCTCACCCACCTGGACGAGGCGCGGCTGCGCGCGCTCGACCCGGAGGCCGACGTGGCCGGGGTGCGCGCCGTCCTCGGCGCGATCGAGCGGCACTGCGCGGGCGGCGAGGGTGCGGGCCAGGCCGCCGACGACGACGCGGGACGCCGCTACCGCTGGCTGGTCGCACCCCGTTCGACGGTGGTGCAGCCGGGCCCCGTGCACACGGGTCTGACCACCGATCCGGCGGCGGAGGCCGAGCGGCTGCTCGACCTGCTGGTGCGCTGAGTGATCAGGGGCACGCGGTGGGTACGTTGACACCGCGTGCCAGGGCTTCTAGCGTCACCCGCACAGGGTACTAAGCGGTCGCTCACCCGCATCGGGGCGAAGCGGCCGCACTCTAGGGCGAGGAGACCGAAGAGCATGTCCACCACTGAGCAGCGCGTAGCGATCGTCACCGGAGCAGCGCGCGGCATCGGCGCCGCCACCGCGATCCGCCTGGCCGCCGAGGGCCGCGCCGTCGCCGTGATCGACCTCGACGAGGCCGCCTGCAAGGACACCGTCGAGCAGATCACCGCCGCCGGTGGCACGGCCCTCGCCGTCGGCTGCGACGTCTCCGACGAGGCGCAGGTCGAGGCCGCCGTCGCGCGCATCGCCGAGGAGCTCGGCGCCCCCACGATCCTCGTGAACAACGCGGGCGTGCTGCGGGACAACCTCCTGTTCAAGATGAGCGTGTCCGACTGGGACACGGTCATGAGCGTGCACCTGCGCGGCGCGTTCCTGATGTCGAAGGCCGTCCAGAAGCACATGGTGGACGCCAAGTTCGGCCGGATCGTCAACCTGTCGTCCTCGTCCGCGCTGGGCAACCGCGGCCAGGTCAACTACTCCGCAGCCAAGGCCGGTCTGCAGGGCTTCACCAAGACCCTCGCGATCGAGCTCGGCAAGTTCGGCGTCACCGCCAACGCCGTCGCCCCGGGCTTCATCGTCACCGAGATGACCAAGGCCACCGCCGAGCGCGTCGGCATGGGCTTCGAGGACTTCCAGGCGGCCGCCGCGACCCAGATCCCGGTGCAGCGCGTGGGCCGCCCCGACGACATCGCGAACGCCATCGCCTTCTTCACCGGCGAGGCGGCCGGCTTCGTCTCCGGCCAGGTCATGTACGTGGCCGGCGGCCCGCTCAACTGAACCCGGAGGCAACGGACATGAACACCACCGAACTCCCGCCCCTCTCGGGCAAGGTCGCCCTGATCACCGGCGCGAGCCGCGGCATCGGCTACGGCATCGCCGAGGCCCTCGTGGCCCGCGGCGACCGCGTCTGCATCACGGGCCGCGGAGAGGACGCCCTGAAGGCGGCCGTCGAGTCCCTCGGCGCCGACCGCGCGATGTACGTCGCGGGCAAGGCCCACGACGTGGCGCACCAGGCCGCCGCCGTCGAGCGCACCATGGAGGCCTTCGGCCGCGTCGACCACCTGGTGAACAACGCGGGCACCAACCCGGTCTTCGGCCCGATCGCCGACCTCGATCTGGACGTGGCCCGCAAGGTCTTCGAGACCAACGTGGTCTCGGCGCTCGGCTTCGCCCAGCAGACCTGGAAGGCCTGGCAGCGGGAGAACGGCGGCGCGATCGTGAACATCGCGTCCGTCGCCGGCGTCTCCGCCTCGCCGTTCATCGGCGCCTACGGCATCAGCAAGGCCGCCATGGTCAACCTGACGCTCCAGCTCGCCCACGAGTTCGCGCCGAAGGTGCGGGTCAACTCGATCGCCCCGGCCGTCGTGAAGACCAAGTTCGCCCAGGCCCTCTACGAGGGCCGGGAGGCCGAGGCCGCCGCGTCCTACCCGCTGGGCCGGCTCGGCGTGCCGGAGGACATCGGCGGCGCCGCGGCGTTCCTCACCTCGGCCCAGTCCGACTGGATCACCGGTCAGACGCTGGTCGTGGACGGCGGCATCTTCCTCAACGCCGGCGTCGGCTGAGCACGAATTAAAGGGCGTCGGCAGACAACGGCTGACAAACGTCCTCGCGGTCGAAGTGCCCCGTCGGATCAAGCGGTTGACCCGGCGGGGCACTGCGATATGGTCTGCCGACCCCTTGGCATGTCAGATCGAGGAGCGTGCGCGTGTTCAAACGGTTGCTTGCCCCACGCACGTTGGCGGCGACTGCGTCCCTCACCCTGCTCACCGGGTGCGGACTGATCGGTTCAGGCGGCTCCGAGGACGCGGAGCCGATCGTGGTCGGGACGACCAGCGCGCCCAGCACCCTCGATCCCGCGGCCTCCTGGGACGGCTCCTGGGAGCTGTACCGCAACGTCTACCAGACCCTCGTCGCCTTCCCCGCCGGTGCCGCCGAACCGCAGGCCGACGCCGCGGAGTGCGGCTTCGAAGGCGGTGGCAACCGCGAGTACCGGTGCACCCTGCGCGCGGACATGAAGTTCTCCGACGGCGACACCCTCGACGCGGCCGCCGTGAAGTACTCGATCGACCGTATCCGCAGGATCGGCGTGAAGGGCGGCCCCATGGGGCTGCTGGGCAGCCTCGACCGTGTCACCACCAAGGGCGACCGAGAGGTGACGTTTCACCTGAAGAAGGCGGACGCCACCTTCCCCTTCGTCCTCGCCACCCCGGCGATGTCGATCGTCGACCCGGGCGAGTACCCGGCGGACAAGATCCGCGACGACGGCGGGATCACCGGCTCCGGTCCGTACGCGCTCGACTCCTACCAGGACGGCGAGAAGGCCGAGCTGGTCAGGAACGAGCACTACGACGGCTTCGCCGACCGCAAGAACAGCGCGGTGACCATCCGCTACTTCGAGGACTCGGCCGAGATGGTGGCCGCCCTGAAGGACAAGAAGATCGACGCGACCTTCCGCGGGCTGGCCGCCTCCGACGTCGTCGACCTCCAGGCCAAGCACGGCTCCGAGGGACTCCAGCTCGTCGAGGGCGCGGGCACCGAGATCAGCTACCTGGTCTTCAACCCGAAGGACCGCTGGGCGGGCAAGCGGTCCGTGCGCCGGGCGATCGCGCAGGTGGTCGACCGAGGCGCCATCGCGCACAACGTCTACAAGGACACCGTCGAACCGCTGTACTCCATGGTCCCCAAGGGGCTCACCGGACACACGACCGACTTCTTCGACGACTTCGGGGAGCCCAGCGCAGACAAGGCCGCGGCGATCCTCCGCGAGGACGGCATCACCACGCCCGTCCCGCTGACCCTCTGGTACACCACGGACCGCTACGGCTCGGCGACCGCCCCCGAGTTCGAGGAGATCAAGAAGCAGCTGGAGGCGTCCGGGCTCTTCGACGTCACGCTCAAGAGCCGGCCCTGGAAGACGTACGAGGCGGGCTACCGCAAGGGCGAGTACCCGGTGTTCGGGCGCGGCTGGTTCCCCGACTTCCCCGACGCGGACAACTTCATCGCGCCCTTCGTGGGCAAGGAGAACGCGGTGAGCACGCCGTACGTCTCCCCGGAGATCACCGACCGGCTGCTGCCGCAGTCCCGCCAGGAGAGCGACCGGGGCGCCGTCGTCCGGCAGTTCGAACGGGCCCAGCAGATCATGGCGCAGGACGCGCGGCTGCTCCCGCTGTGGCAGGGCAAGCAGTTCATCGCGGCCAGCGACGAGATATCCGGCGGCGAGCGGGCCCTGGACCCGTCGACGATCATGATGATGTGGGAGCTGTCGCGCAAGACCAGCTGGTGAGCGGCGGCCGGAAGGCCCGCCCGCGACCGGCTGTCAGTGGGCGCGGGTAGGTTCTGGGGTGTAGTCGAACCGGCCGGGGCGTGGGTCTTTCTCACCCCGGCCGGGCAAGTGACCGTACCCCGGAGGTTGTTGACGTGACCGACACCGCGATGCTGCCCGAGTCCTGGCGCGGCGTCCTCGGCGAGGAGCTGCAGAAGCCCTACTTCAAGGAGCTCGCCGAGTTCGTCGAGGAGGAGCGCGCGAAGGGTCCCGTCTACCCGCCGCGCGACCAGGTCTTCGCCGCGCTCGAGGCCACGCCGTACGACCGGGTCAAGGTGCTCGTCCTCGGCCAGGACCCCTACCACGGCGAGGGGCAGGGCCACGGGCTGTGCTTCTCGGTGCGGCCCGGCGTGAGGACCCCGCCCTCCCTGCGGAACATCTACAAGGAGATGCAGGCCGAGCTGGGCACCACGATCCCGGACAACGGATATCTGATGCCGTGGGCCGAGCAGGGCGTCCTCCTGCTCAACGCGGTCCTGACGGTCCGTTCCGGCGAGGCCAACTCGCACAAGGGCAAGGGCTGGGAGAAGTTCACCGACGCCGTGATCCGCGCCGTGGTCGACCGCCCCGACCCCTGCGTCTTCGTCCTGTGGGGCAACTACGCGCAGAAGAAGCTCCCCCTCATCGACACGGAGCGGCACCTCGTCGTCAAGGGCGCCCACCCCTCGCCCCTGTCCGCGAAGAAGTTCTTCGGCTCGCAGCCGTTCACGCAGATCAACAAGGCGGTCGAGGCCCAGGGCCACGCCCCGATCGACTGGCAGATCCCCGATCTGGGCTGAGCCGTGCCTGCCGGGGATCGCGGCCGAGGGCGGTTAGCGTCGCGGGAGGCGTGGCGGCACGTCGGCGGCGAGCTTGGAGGAGCCAGTGGCACAGCAGCGTGAGCGGGCAGCGGACGACGCCATGATGACGCGCATCGGGCAGGTGGTCATGCTGGCGCACGCCGGGGACCGCGAGGAGGCGCGCGACCGCCTCCTCGGTCTCTGGGCCGAGGTCGGCGAGCACGGCGACCCGCTGCACCGCTGCACGCTCGCGCACTACATGGCCGACACCCAGGACGACCCCGGCGACGAGCTGGCCTGGGACCTGCGTGCGCTGTCCGCTGCGGACGCCCGCTCCGGCCACCCCCGCACCCCCGCGCACGAGACGTCCCCGGCGCTGCGCTCCCTGTACCCGTCGCTGCACCTCAATCTGGCGGCGGACTACGTGAAGCTGGGCCGGCCTGCCGCCGCCCGCAGCCATCTGGCCCGGGCCCGTGCGGCCGCGGGCACGCTCGGGGACGACGGATACGGGGACGGGGTGCGCGCCGCCCTGGCCCGGCTGGAGCAGCAGGTCGCGGCGCTGCCGCCGGACGGCGACGCCGAGCGCGACGGGGACGACGACGAGGGCGGCGGCCGCTCCGGCGGCGAGCCGCTGGGCCCGCCGCGGCGCGGGGCCTGACGGGGCGCGGGGCTTGAAGGGGCGGTCCGCTTCAGCCGCCGTAGACGTTCCGGCAGATCGCCGACTGCGGGCTGTCGGGGTCCCAGCCGCCGTAGCGCTTGCCCAGCGCGCACACGTCCGTCGGGGCCGGGGCCCTCGGGGCGGGCGG
>NZ_WWIA01000178.1 GCF_009870065.1 Streptomyces sp. SID5785
CGCGGGGAACTGCGCGACCAGCCCCCACCGGGCCGCACTCGGCGACGGGTCGGGGTCAGGCGCCCACGAGGCGTTCCACGACCACCGCGACGCCGTCCTCCTCGTTCGACAGGGTCACCTCGTCCGCCACCGCCCGCAACGCGGAATGCGCCCCGGCCATGGCCACCCCCCACCCGGCCCACCGGAACATCGGCACGTCGTTGGGCATGTCACCGAAGGCGACCGTCGCGGCGGCCGCGACCCCCAACCGCTGCGCCGCGAGCCCGAGCCCCGTCGCCTTCGTCACCCCGAGCGGCTGCAGCTCCACCGTCCCCGGCCCCGACATCGTGACCGTCGCCAGCGACCCCACCGCGGCCCGCGCGATCTCCGCCAGCGCGTCGTCCCCGAGCTCGGGATGGCGCAGCAGCACCTTGCTGATGGGCCGCTCCCACAGGTCGGCCCGGCGCAGCACCCGTACCGCGGGCAGCGTGGGGTGCGGCATGAGGTAGCCGGGCTCGATCAGCGTCAGGCCGTCGACCCCGTCCTGGTCGACCGCCGCGTGCAGCTGTCCGGCCTCCGCCTCGATCTTGCCGAGCGCCGTCTCCGCCAACTCCCGGTCCAGCGTGCGGGACCAGAGCAGCCGGTCCGTCGACCGGTCGTAGAGCTGCGCCCCCTGCGCACACACCGCGAGCCCACCGCCGAGATCGTCCAGGAGCGGCTTCACGCGGGGCGCGGGCCGTCCGGTCACGACGATGTGCCGGGCTCCCGCCGCGGCGGCCCGGTCGAGCGCCGCGCGCGTCCGGTCGGAGACCGTGTCGTCGCCGCGCAGCAGCGTTCCGTCCAGGTCGGTGGCGATGAGGGCATATGCAAGTGCGGCCATGGGGCGAAGAATACGGACCCGGAGCCGCGTCGTTTCCCCGACCAGAACGTTCCTTCGGCCCGGGCCGGGTGCGGGAGCGGCACGGTCCGCCCCGATCGGGTGAGGCACCTGCTCCCCGCGCGCCCCGGGCCGCCCGGCCCGCGCCGGCGGAGCCTACCCGTGCGCCGCCGCGAGGTGCCCGGCCAGTCGCGGGGACGCGAACTCCGTGCCGCACACGAAGCGCATGACCGGACCGTACGAGGAGCCGCCGAGCATGCCCGTGAAGTAGAGGCCGGGCACGGACGAGACGTAGCCCGCGCCGAGGCGCGGCGTGCCACGGCTGGTGGCGATGCGGGTGCGCAGGCCGTCGCCGAGGAACGGCAGCGCGGCGAGGTCGACGCGGTAGCCGGTGGCCGCGATGACGTGGTCGGCGACCAGGTCGGCGCGCCGGCCGCCGTGGGTGCGCACCGAGACGCAGGGCCGGTCGCCCGACACGGTCAGCCGCTGCACCGCCGCGACGTCCCGCACCGTGACCTGCCCCTCGAACCGCTCGCGCAGCCACCAGGCGCCCAGCGGTCCGAGCACCCGCTTCGTGAGGAAGTGCCGCGCCTGCGGCGGCAGTTGACGGTACTGGTGCGGATAGTAGGTGAGGAAGTACAGCGACCAGGCCCTGCCGAACGGGGTGTCCGGGCGCAGCCGCGGCTGGCGCCAGGGCGGCTCGCCGAAGCGGACACGGCCCTTGCCGCGGGCCACGACCCGCACGGTGGCCCCGGCCTCCGCCGCGAGCGCCGCCGTCTCCAGCGCGGACTGGCCGGCGCCGACGACGAGCAGCTCCTTGCCGGCGAACCGGCTCAGGTCGTGGTGCTGGGCGCTGTGCGAGAGCGGGCCCGTGGGGGTGGGACCGTCGGGCACGGCCGCCGCGAGCTCGCCCGGCACGTGCTCCAGGCCCGACAGGCCGGTCGCCACGACGACGGCCCGCGCCGTGAACTGCTCGCCCGAGTCCAGTTTCAGCTCGAAACCGGCCCGGCCGCGCCGGTCCACCGACACGACCCGGACCTGCTCCAGGTCGGGCACGAGCTTCTTGCGGAACCAGTCGCCGTACGCGACGAAGGTGTCCGCCGTGACCAGGTCCTCGTCGGTGACGAGCCGGTCGATCCCGGCGGCGTCGCAGTAGTCGACGAGGTCGTGGCCGCGCTGCGGTGCGTCGATGTTCGAGGCGGACGGGACGGACTTGAGGATCATGCCCGCGGGCATGTGCGCGCGCCAGCTCACCATGGGGTCACCGAAGACCCGCACGGGGATGCCGCGCGCCCGCAGATGGGCGGCGGTGGACAGGCCGTAGGGGCCCGCACCGATGACAGCTACCGGATGGATCACGAAGTCCCCCTCCAGGACGACGCAGCGTGCAGGACGTGCTGACGCGTGCTCACTTCGTGCCGCGGCGGCTGGTCCGCCACAGCTGGTAGAGGTGCTTGGCGCCCGGCCGGACGGTGCGCGCGAGCATCGTGAAGAACGGCCACGGATCGTCCGCGGCCCACCACGCGGGCTCCGTCCCGCTCGCGCGGGCCGGGGCGTGCGGGGTCGTGTATCCGCTGCGCCGGTACGCGAGCAGGGCCGGCAGGTCGATGTTCTCCACGACGAACCGGTGTCCCGCGCGCTGCTCCCCCTCCGGGACACGGCGGCCGGTCAGGTCCAGGTGCAGGGCGCGCACGACGTCCACGCCCGCCCCGCTCTCGAACAGGCGGAACTGCGCGCCCATCCGGGGGTTGAAGTCGAGCAGCTTGTACCGCCCGTCGCGCCGGTCGAAGCGCAGGTCGAGGTCGACGACCCCGGTGAAGCCGATCTCCTTGACGAACCGGGTGGCCAGGTCGGCCAGTTCGGGGTTGTCGACGACGTAGGCGTGCGCCGTCATGCCCGCGTGCGGGGGCCAGGAGCGCACCTTGACCCCGGTGAACAGGGCGAGCGGCGTCGCGTCCCGGTCCACGTACGCGTGCACGATCCAGTCCTCGGCGTCCTCGCGCGGCAGGTACTCCTGGAGGATCACCCCGGGCTTCTCGCCCCAGTCGCGGGCCAGTTCCCGCAGGCCGTCCGGGGTGGTGATGCGGGTCGTCCCGTTGACCGCGGGGCGGCTGCGGCGGGTGAACGCCTCCCGGTTCTTGGCGATCACCGGGAAGCGCGCCGTCGCCGCGAACCGCGCGACGTCCGCCGCCGACTCGGGGAACGCCGCCACCGGCGACGCGATCCCGTGCTCCCCGCACAGCTCGTGCAGCCCCTGCTTGCTGGCGAGCCGGCGCGGCAGGCCCGGCTCGACCGGCGGCAGCAGGAACCCGGCGGCGCGCAGCGGCTCCTGGTGCTCGGCCAGCAGGACCGCCGCCTCCTCGTCCGTCGGGATCATGACCGTGGGGCGGCCGATCCGGCGGGCGACGCGCAGCAGCCCGTCGACGAGCCGCTCCGGATCCTCGGCCCCGGTGGTGCGCCAGGGGAACGCCCGGCGCAGATAGCGGGACGCGGCCGCCGGCGTGTGACGGTCCTCGGTGATCGCGTACATGGGCACGCCGAGACGGCCCAGACTGCGGATGGCGCCCACTCCTCCGTGGTGCAGCGGATAGTCGCCGATCTTGACGACGAGCCCTGCCACGTCCCGGTCCACGTCGAGCGACGTGCTCCCGGCCATGCCGGTACTCCTGGCCACGGGTCCCCCCACGTGTCCTGTCCCCCTCCGAGCGCCGGACCCTCCCCCACCCGTGTTCGGGGTCCGCGCTCACCGGACATAGACGCTAAGCCCGAACCGACCACTCCATCAACGGGTCATTCGGACATTGCGAACTCTTTAGGCACTGCCCGAACTCCCGTCTCCCACGTAACGTGTGGCGCACCCGAATGGAAAGTGAGGCCCGTAGGCATGGCAGCCGCAGCCGCGTCCGAGCACACCCCGCTCGACCCGTTCGACCTCCCCGAAGGCCACCCCTTCGGTGCACACACCCTGCCGTACGGCGTCTTCTCGCCCGCCGGGCAGGAGCCCCGCGTGGGCGTCCGCCTCGGCGACCACGTCCTGGACGCGGGCGCCGTCGCCGCCGCGCTCGGCTCCCCCTACGGGGCGCTGCTCGCGCGCCCGAACCTCAACCCGCTCCTCGCCGCGGGCCGCACCGCCTGGTCCGACGTGCGCCGCGCGCTCACCGGCTGGGTCACGGTGCCCGCCCACCGCGAGACCGTCCGCGCGCACCTGCACCCGCTCGACACGGTCACGCTGCACCTGCCGTTCGAGGTCGCGGACTACGTCGACTTCTACGCGTCGGAGCACCACGCCTCCAACCTGGGCCGTCTCTTCCGGCCGGACGAGGAGCCGCTGAAGCCCAACTGGAAGCATCTTCCGGTGGGTTACCACGGCCGCGCGGGGACGGTCGTGGTCTCGGGCACGGACGTGGTCCGCCCCTCGGGCCAGCGCAAGGCCCCCGCCGACCCGGCACCGGTCTTCGGGCCGTCCGTCCGCCTCGACATCGAGACCGAGGTCGGATACGTCGTCGGCACCCCGTCCGCGCAGGGCACGTCCGTGCCGCTCGGCGCGTACCGGGACCACGTCTTCGGCATCTGCCTGCTCAACGACTGGTCGGCCCGCGACATCCAGGGCTGGGAGGCCGTCCCGCTCGGCCCGCACCTCGGCAAGTCCTTCGCGACGTCGGTGTCCGCGTGGATCACGCCGCTCGACGCGCTGGACGCGGCGCGGGTGGCTCCGCCGGAGCGGACCGTCCCGCTGCTGCCGTACCTCGACGACTCCGCGGCGGACGTCGACCCCGCCGGGTACGACCTGCGCATCACCGTGACCCTGAACGGCCAGGTCGTCTCGGAGCCGCCCTACGCGGGCATGTACTGGACCGGGGCGCAGATGCTGGCGCACATGACGGTGAACGGGGCGTCGCTGCGCACCGGTGACCTCTACGGGTCCGGGACGATCTCGGGGGCGGGGGAGCACGAGCGCGGGTCGTTCATGGAGATGACCTGGAACGGGACGCGGCCGTTGAAGCTGGCGGACGGGGCGGAGCGGGGGTTCCTCTCGGACGGGGATGTGGTGACGCTGAGTGCGTGGGCGCCCGGTGCGGGCGGGGTCCGGGTGGGCCTGGGCGAGGTCACGGGGCGCGTTGTGCCCGGTGCGGTGCCGGTCGCGCCGTAGCTCCGCGTCTCCCGTCGCCGGGTGCGGGTCTCGTCGTGGCTGGTCGCGCAG
>NZ_WWIA01000179.1 GCF_009870065.1 Streptomyces sp. SID5785
ACGCTCACGCCGCAGATCTGCTCGCCGAGACGGTCGTCCGTCTCGCGGGCGGTTCCGTCACCCGTTCCCGTACTCAGGAGTTCACCGCATGATCAGCACCATCGACTGGACCGGCCGCACGGCCCTCGTCACCGGGGCAGAGGGCTTCATCGGCTCCACTCTCGTGGACCAGCTCGTCGAACGCGGCGCGCGCGTCCGGGCGTTCGTCCACTACAAGCCGTACGCCGAGAAGGGCCACCTCGCCCGCTATCTCGACGACCCCGACGGACCGGTCGAGTTCGTCGCCGGGGACATCGGCGACGCGGGCCGGGTGATGGACGCGGTCGAGGGCTGCGACACGGTCTTCCATCTCGCCGCGCTCATCGGCATCCCCTACAGCTACGACGCCCCCGGGGCGTATGTCCGCACCAACGTCGTGGGCACCGAGAACATCGCCGAGGCGTGCCGCCGCCACTCGGTCCGGCGCCTGCTCCACACCTCCACCAGTGAGGTGTACGGGACCGCCCTGACCGCCCCGATCAGCGAGGACCATCCGCTGCAGCCGCAGTCGCCGTACTCCGCGTCCAAGATAGGCGCGGACATGATGGCGCTCTCCCACTGGCACGCGTTCGAGCTTCCGGTGACGGTCGTGCGGCCGTTCAACACCTACGGACCCCGCCAGTCCGCCCGTGCCGTCATTCCCACGATCCTGGCCCAGCTGCACTCCGGCGCACGAGAGGTCCGGCTCGGCTCTCTGACCCCGACCCGCGACTTCACGTACGTCACCGACACCGCCGCCGGGTTTCTGGCGCTGGCCGACTGCGAGCGGGCCCTGGGCGAGAGCGTCAATCTCGGCACCGGGCAGGAGGTCTCGATCGGGGACCTCGCCGAAGCTCTCATCTCGGCGTCCGGCAGGGACGCGGAGATCGTGGTGGATCCGGCGCGACTGCGGCCCTCCGGCAGCGAAGTACAGCGGCTGCTCTCGGACAACACCCGGGCGCGCACCTGGGCGGGCTGGGAGCCCGAAGTGGACCTGGAGGAAGGGCTGAAGCGGACATCGGCATGGGTGGCGGAGCACCTCCATCTCTTCGCGCCCGGCCGCTACCAGGTCTGACACGTCCGGCAACGTGTCCAGCGGGGACTGCTCTGCTCCGGCAGTCCCCGCCGCGGCGGGCGCAGCTACTGCGAGTCCGACCAGACACTCCGCGCACTGCAGCTCTGCAGGGTGCACACCTCGGTCCGGATGGCGCCCGGTCCATGTCTGAAAGATCATGGCCGAGTCAGACAGGTGCGCTTCGCGGAAGGAAAAGATCCGGCTGTGTGGCACTTCTTCGCGAACAACCCGTGGGTGACCGTCTTCTCCGTGATCACGGTGGGGGCGCTGCTCGGGATGGTCCGGTTCGGGCCGGTGAAGCTGGGCGCGGCAGGCGTGCTGTTCGTCGGTCTCCTCATCGGCGCGCTCGACCCCGACATCGGCCCGGCCGTCCCGGCGGGCGTCTCCGCTCTCGGACTCGCCCTGTACGTCTACACGGTCGGCCTGGAGTCGGGCCCGGCGTTCTTCCGTGAGCTGCGCGGCCAACTGGCCGTGATGGCCGGTGCGATCGTCGCCCTCGCCGTCACGGCCGCCGTCGTCGGTTTCATCGGGCATCAGGGCTTCGGGATCAGCGGCCCGTTCCTCGCCGGCGGCTACGCGGGGATCGGGACCACCACGCCCGGTCTGGCGGCTGCCCAGGCCGCCTCCGACGACCCCGCCCAGCCGGCGGTCGGCTACGCCATCGGCTATCCCCTGGCCGTGGTCATCACCATCGTCTTCGTCGCGGCGATCGCCGCCCGTCGCAGGTGGAAGGCCCGCCGGGACCCTGATTCCGGCCTCCCGTCCACGCTCGTCACACACACGGTGCAGGTGAACCGTCCTGCCCGCTGGGCCGATGTTCCGGGTGTCGGCAGCGGCCGGGTCCTGGCGTCGGAAGTGCGTCCCGATGGGGGTGAGAGCGCCGTCGCCCACGGTCTCGACCGGTTGGCGCCCGGCGACCGGGTCGTGCTGGTCGGCGGCGAGAGCGACCTGCGTTCCGCCACGGCGTACCTCGGTGTCCCTGCGGCCGTCGACCTCCTGGAGGACCGTCACACGGTCGACTACCGCCGCGTCCTGCTCACCGACCCCGCCCTCGCGGGCCACACGGTCAGTGAGCTGGAACTCAAGGACCGTTACGGCGCGCTGGTCAGCAGAGTCCGGCGCGGGGATTTCGACATGCTCGCCCACGACGATCTCGTGCTCCAGCTCGACGACCGGCTCAGGGTCGTCATGCCCCGCGAGCAGGCCGCCGCCGTCAGCGCGTATCTCGGCGACACGGAGACCAAGGTCAGCGAGGTGAGCGCCGTCAGTCTCGGGCTCGGTCTCGCCCTCGGCTTTCTCATCGGTATCCCCTCACTGACGCTCGGCAGCACCACCCTGGCCCTCGGGACAGGCGCCGGCCCGCTGGTGATGGGCATGATTCTCGGCTGGCGCCGTCGCACCGGCCCCCTGGTGTGGACCCTCCCCACCCGCGCCAATCTCACCCTTCGGCAGATCGGTCTCCTGCTGTTCCTCGCGGTCGTCGGCCTCACCTCGGGGTACTCCTTCCGCCAGAACGCGTTCTCCGTCTTCGGGCTGAAGCTTCTGGCGGTCCTCGCGATCGGCGCCGTGGTCAGCTACGCGTTGATGGTGCTGGTGGCCCGGTGCCTGGGACAGAGCCGGGAACGCACCATGGGACTTCTGTCCGGCTACGTCGGCAACCCCGCGATCCTCTCCTACGCCAACGGTCGGGCCACCGACAGCCGTATCAACGCCGGGTACTCCACCCTCTTCGCCCTGGCCATCCTCGTGAAGATCGTGTGCATCCAACTCATCGTCGGCCTCTGACCACCGGCGCCGCGCCCTGCTCCACGCGGCCGGTGCGGTCGACCGGCGTCCGGTCTGCCGGTTTCGGCGCGCGTAGGGCGTCGGGCCGTCAGGCCGTCACAGAGCATGGCGAAGGCGGTCCACCGCCTCGTCCCACGCCTGGGCGTCTGACGATGCGCCCGCCACGAGTCAGGGCGGGCCGTGCCTCGCCCGACCGGGTACGCGGGAGGAGGCGAGACCGGGAGCCAACGACCGCTGCTTCACTGAGAGTTCGCTGCCGGGTGGGCGTTTGAGGCATGCCTGGGAAGACCGGCCCGCAGGTGCGTGCAGCGCGGAATCCGCTGCACGCTAGTCCAGCGGCTTGAGCAGGGCCTTGAGGCGCTCGAGCAAGGCCATCGCTTCGTCGGGGTCGCTGGTGGCGGCCACCAGGGCCGGGGCGATGGACGCGCTGCGGACCGCTGCCACCCTCGCCGCCGCCTTGGGATTGGGCCGCAGCAGCGTGCGGCGGCCGTCCTTCGGGTCGGGTTCCGCGACGACGGCCCCCGCGGTTCGCAGGCGGGCTGCGGCGTCGGAGACCTGACTCTGGGCGAGTCCGGTGCGTTTGGCGATCCCGGTGACCGTGGTGCCGGGGTTGTCCTTGATGTCTGCGGTGACCACCAGGACGCTGCGGGTGCTGGTCGGGTGCGCACCGATGCCCTCGGTCGGGATGGCCGCTTCGGCGATCTTCTGGAGGCGCAGCCCCAGCAGGAACAGCTCGTCGACGTTCATTCCCGAAGTGTATCTGATTCAGATGCATCTACTATTGATGCATCTGAATCAGATGGATATGCTCAGTGGCATGACGAAGCTGCGCGGAAACCCCTGGGCCGTCCTGGCCACCCTGTCCCTCGGGTTCTTCATGACCCTGCTCGACATGACGATCGTGAACATCGCCATCCCCGACGTGATGCGATCCCTGCACGCCGACCTGGACCAGGTGATGTGGGTGATCAGCGGCTACGCTCTGGTCCTCGCGGCCCTCGTCGTGACAGCCGCACGCCTCGGCGACATGAAGGGCCAACGCAACCTGTTCGCCACGGGCATCGCGCTGTTCACCCTCGCCAGCGCGGCCTGCGGCCTGGCGACCGGACCCGCAGTACTGATCACGGCTCGCGCCGTCCAGGGCCTCGGGGCGGCACTGCTGGTGCCGCAGACCATGGCAATGATCGTCGCCACCTTCCCCGCCGCACGGCGCGGCACAGCTCTGGGCGTATGGGGCTCCATCGCAGGCCTGGCGACACTCTCCGGGCCGACCCTCGGCGGCCTCCTGGTCAGCGTGGCCGGGTGGCGCTGGGTGTTCTTCATCAACATCCCGATCGGCCTGCTCGTCCTGGCCCTGACCTACTGCTGGGTTCCCGACCTGCGTACCGGCCGTACCCACCGGCTCGACCTGACCGGCATGCTGCTGTCCACCGCCGCCCTGACCCTCTTCACGTTCGCCGTCATGGAGGGAAACCGCTACTCCTGGAACGCCTGGATCTGGGCTCTGGCGGCGGCCGGCGCGGCGCTCGGCGCGATCTTCCTACGCCATCAGGCCCGCCGCCAGAACGCCGAACCCCTCATCCCCTTCGCCCTGTTCACGAACCGCGACTTCACCCTCATGACCGCGCTCATGGCAACCATCGGAGCCGTGCTGATCGGCGCCATCGTCCCGCTCGGCCTGTTCCTCCAGCAGCAACTCGGCCTCAGCCCCCTCCATGCCGGACTCGCCCTGGCACCCTCCCCGCTGATCTCACTGGCCGTCTCCCCGCTCGCCGGACGCCTCAGCGACCGCATCGGCGGCCGCCGCGTCCTGCTCGCCGGACTGCTGCCCTTCGCCATCGGACTCACCGCCGCAACCCTCCTGACGCACGACGGAGCCCACCCGCTCACCTTCACCGTCCCGCTGATGTTCATGGGCCTCGGCACCGGATGCATGATCGCCCCGCTGTCCACCGAAGCCATGCGGCACGTCCCACCCCACCTCGCCGGCGCGGCAGCAGGCATCAACAACACCGCCCGACAACTCGGTTCCGCCCTCGGCGCCGCAGCCACCACCGCCCTCCTGAGCCTCGGCGACTCCCCCCTCACCGGCATTCACCTCGCCATGACCCTGCCCATCGCGCTCCTCGCCGCCGCCGCACTCGGACTCGCCGCCACCGGATCACGGGCGGCCGCTCCGGCGCCCCACACGCCCACCCGCCGAGCGGAGCACCGAACCTCCAGGTGAACTCCCCAGCCCCGTACGAGACACGACACTCCACCCGACCCGAAGATGCCCGGTCCCGCCAAGAGCCTGAGGTGAACAACCCGGGTGCGGAAGGACCTGCCCGAGTTGCGCGCCGGCAGAGCGCCGAGGAGGTCAATGAGGTGAGGGCCGCCGTCACCGTATACGCGAACCAGGTCCAGGTCCCGGTCCCGGCCCTGCGCACTGCCGAGCTGAAGGTCTATGCGGTCGAGCTTCGAGGTCAGACTGCCCAAGCGACCGGTGGCAGTGTCTGGCCGCTGTGTAGCCTTTCGATCTGTTCGAACGGGATGAGGAGACCGCCGGTGGATGCCGAAGCAACCCATGCTGCGATCCAGCTTCCCGAAGGGACCTGAGCCGCCCGCCCACAGCTACGCTGATCTGGGCAGTCCACAACGAGCAATACCCCGGGGAGAACCGTGAACCGACCGCTGCTGTTCCTCGACGTGGACGGGCCGCTCAACCCCTACGCGGCGCAGCCGGAGAGGCGCCCCGACGGCTACACCACACTCAGAGTTCCCCGGAACGACGCCCACAAGGACGACAGAGGCCTCTCATCCCGACGACGCCCCCTACGAGTCTGGCTCAACCCAGAGCATGGACGAATTCTGCTCCAACTCGGCTTCGAACTGTGCTGGGCCACCACATGGATGGACGACGCCAATCGGTGGATCGCACCGGTCCTCGGCCTTCCGGAACTTCCCTTCGTCGATTTCGGGGAGACCCTGCTCCAACATCGCCCTGACGGAGTCCACTGGAAGACCGGACCGCTCGTGACCTACGCAGGCGGCCGTCCCTTCGCCTGGGTGGACGACGAGCAGAGCGAGCTGGATAAGGCGTACGTGACGGCCCACCACCAAGGGCCCGGGCTC
>NZ_WWIA01000180.1 GCF_009870065.1 Streptomyces sp. SID5785
CGCCGGCCACTCCGGCCGACCTCGCCGCCGACCCCGGCCCCACCGCCGGCTTCCTGCTCGGCAACGGCGTCCCCGTCACCCCGTACCCGGCCCCGGTACAGGCCCTGTTCGGCCGGCTCGCCCTGACCTTCACCGACGACGAGCTCCGGGAGATGCTGCGCGGGGGCCTGCTCCTCGACGGCGTGGCCGCCCATGTCCTCACCGAGCGCGGATTCGCCGACCTGATCGGCGTCCGGGCGGGGCGGCCCGCGGCCCGCTCCGCCCGGACCGCGCCGGGACCGTACGCGATCGAGCAGGTGTCGGAGCACCCCGACGGGTCACTGCTGAGCGTCGACGTGCAGCCGGCCCTGGCCCGGCTGCACCCGCTGCCGGGGACCCGGGTCCTGACACGGATCCGGACCCCGGACGGTCAGGACTGGGGCGTCGGCCGGTGTCACTTCGTCAACCGTCTCGGCGGGCGCACGGCCGTCCTCGCCGCGACGGCGCCGTCGCAGCTCCCCGGCAGCGACGAGGGCCAGCGCCTCCTCCACACGACCGTCCGCTTCCTCGAGGGAGACCACCCGGTCCTGCCGCTGGTCGACGGCGGACCCCACCTCGTCCCCCACGCGACGCGGACCGGTGACACGTACCGGCTCGCGACGGCGAACGGCGGCGGCGACCCCGCCGACGTCCGCGTACGTCTGCCGGCACCCCGGCGCCTTCGGCGGGCGACCCTGCTCGCGCCCCTGTCCCGGCCCACCGATGCGGCCGCCGTCGCGCACGACGACGGCTGGGCTCTCGAACCCGCGCTGCCGCACCGCGGCTGGGCGGTCTTCGAGTGGTGAACCACCGCCGGCGGGCCCGACCCCGCCGGTGCGCCGACTACGAGAGGAACACCCGTGTCAGCCCGTTCCCGAGCAAGAACCCTCGCGGCGATCGCCGCGGTGGGCGCCGTGCTGGCCGGGACGGCGGCGTCCGTCCCCGCCGCCGCCGACAGCACGCCCCGCACCGTCACGGTCTCGGTCGGAGACAAGGGTCCGTGGACCCACCCGGACGACGCCCCCGCCTCTCCCTTCATCGACAAGGACGGCTCGTTCCACTACCAGTCGGCGCACGCCCTGTACGGCGCGAGCGACCCGCGTGAGTGGATGTTCTACGCCGGCCGGGACTTCGACACCGCCACCGAGGACAAGGACCTCAACGAGGCCGTCGACCCGGCCGACTCCGCGGACCGCAACGACGACACCACCTCGCGCTGCAACAACAGTCCCACCGGCCGCGAAGCGAGCGCGCCGCCGTCCGGCTCCCACTACTCCCAGAAGAACTTCTGCGACCTCATGGGCGTCTGGGTCGACCCCGACACCGGCGACTGGTACGGCCTGGTCCACAACGAGTTCACCCCGGACCCCTACGGCGACGGCCTGCACTACGACGCCGTCGACTACGCCGTGTCCACGGACCAGGGCCACACGTGGGACATCAAGGACCACGTCCTCACCTCGCCCTACAGCACGCGCCGCGGCGACAGTGCGGCGTTCCCGCACGACACGTACTACTACGGCGACGGTGACCCCCGTCTGTTCGTGGACACGGCCTCCGGGTACTTCTACGTCTACTACAACTCCCGGGTGATCCCGAAGGGCGGCGTCCCGGGCGGCTGGACCGACGGCAGCCGCGCACACGTCGCCCGCGCCCCGATGTCCGGCAAGATGGCGCCCGGTTCGTGGAAGAAGTGGTACGACGGCGCCTGGTCCCAGCCCGGGATCGGCGGCCACGAGAGCAACATGGAGCCGGTCGACGCCACGCACACCACGGGCTACACCCCCGTCGCGCACGACTACGACCCGGCCAACGCCGGCTCGGTCGCCGAACAGCAGGCCGCGGGTGAACTGCCCGCCAAGGCCGACCTGTTGACGATGAACGTGTCCTACAACGCCCATCTCGGCCTGTACATCGGCCAGCCGGAAGCCCTCACCCAGGACAGCACGCAGCCGCAGCGCTTCTACGCCACCGACAACCTCGCGACACAGAAGTGGCGGCTGATCGGCGACACGGGCGACTATCTCTCCGGCTCCTGGTACCGCTGGATGCTCGACTCGGTCAGCAGGACGAGCTCGACGATCGTCGGCAAGCACTTCCGCAGCTACTGCTCGTTCCAGTGCTCCGGCGGCGCGGACGGCGAGTACTACGACACCACCGTCACCACCGGCGCCCCCGACCGTCCGGTCGACGCCGGCGCGTCCTACACGATCGCGAGCGGCAACGGCCGGGTCCTGGCCCAGACCGGCCACGGCAGCGCCGTCACCTCGACCGGCGCCCACTCCCCCGCCCGGTACGCCCGCTGGACGTTCACGCCGAACGGCGACGGCTCGTACCGCATCGCCAACACGGCGACCGGCAAGCTCCTCGGCGTCGACTCCGGGCACGACGCGGGCCGCGCCTGGGGTGCCGGGCCGACCGCGACGGCAGCGCCCGCGGACGGCCCCACGGTGGGCCAGCAGTGGTTCGTCGTCCGGGGCCGTGACGCCCAGGGCCGCACGACGGGAACGTACAAGCTGGTCAACCGCTACAGCGGCCTCGTCATCGGCATGTCCGCGGACAACGGGCGCCGTGTCGAGACGGTGCCCACGCGCTCCTGGACCGACCGCACCGGCAGCCCCGTCGGCGACGCCCGCACCCCGGCCGAGCAGACCCTGAGACTCACCCGCGGCCACTGACCCACCGCACCACGCGCCTCCTCGGCCCCGCGCAGTCCGGGCCGAGGAGGCCCGTGGCCCCTACCGACGGACTCTGTCCCTCTCAAGCCGTGCACCCTACGATCCCGCTGCACTCCGTCCCCGACAGCCGATTGCGGGAGGACCCATGCACCGTCGCCTCACCCTCGTCCTGGCCACGCTGGCCGCGCTCACCGGCCTGCTGACCGCCGCCCCCTCCGGCAGCGCCGCGAACGCCGAGCACAGACCCGTGATCCTCGTCCACGGCTACCACGCCGACCCGGGCGTGTGGGGCTCGCTCAGCGACGACCTGAAGGCCGCCGGATACGCCGACAGCAGTCTCTTCCGGTGGAGTTACGACACCTCGGCCTCGGTCAACGAGACGCTGGCCGGGCAGTTCGCCGCGTACGTGGACACCGTCCGCGCCCGGACCGGGGCCGACCAGGTCGACATCGTCGCGCACTCGTACGGGAGCCTGCCCACGCGCTGGTACCTGAAGTTCGGCTCGGGCACCGCCCATGTGGCGCACTGGATCTCGCTGGGCGGTCCCAACCACGGCACGTACACCGCCTGGGCGTGTGCCGCCTGGGACCAGGCCTGCCGTGACATGTCCCCCGGCAGCTACGTCCAGGACCGGCTCGCCGAGGGCGACGAGACCCCGGGCCCGACCCGGTACGCGACGCTCCGGTCCAGCTGCGACGAGGTCATCGACCCCGACGACAGCGTCCCGCTGACCGGCGCGGCCAACACCGATGCGGGCTGCCTGGCCCACAACGACCTGCTCAGCGATGCCGGAGTCGCGCAGTCCGTGCGCGCGTTCCTGGCGTCGTCATGAAGGACGGGTGGGCAGGCCGGACTCCAGGACGCTGTCGAGCTGACTCCGCGAGGTGATGCCCAGTTTCGTGAACACCTTCCGCAGGTGGTACTGCACCGTGCGCGCGCTGATGAACAGGCGGTTCCCGATCTCCGGATTGGACAGCCCGTCACGGGCCATCCTGGCGATCTGCGCCTCCTGTGCCGTCAGGCTCCCGTCCCCGGCGGGGGTACGGCGCCTGCCGAAGGTGCCGCCCGCGGCGCGCAGCTCGCGTCCGGCCCGCTCCGCGAAAGCGTTCAGGCCCATGTCCTGCAGCATCGTGTGGGCCGTTCTCAGCTGCTCACGTGCGTCGTTGCGGCGGCGCTGCCTGCGCAGCCATTCGCCGTAGACCAGGTGGGAGCGGGCCAGGTCGACGCGGAGACGGGTCTTGCCGAACCGTGCGACCGCTTCGCGGTAGGCCGCTTCGGCCGCGTCGCCCTGAGCGAGCAGGGCACGTGAGCGGGCCTGCACGCCGAGGGCCCAGTCGGTGCCGACGGCGCGCGCCATCTCGCCGAGCTGCTCGTGGGCGCGGACGGCGACGTCCGTCGTGCCGCACCGGGTCGCCGCCTCGACCAGCTCGGGCAGGGGCATGCACAGCGCGGCCAGGTCGTCGTCCCGGGCGGTGGCGCGGCGGCCGGCGGCCGTCGCGTTCTCGTACCGGCCGAGACTGTTGCCGACCAGCGCCCGTGCCCATTCGGCGAACACGATGCCGATGCCCTCACCTCGTTCGGTCGCGTCCTTGATCGTGGCCGCGGTGAGGGCTGTCACACCGGCCTCGTCGCCACGCATCGCCGCCAACGCCAGCGCGCCGTAGGGGGCGAGGCCGCTTCCGGTCGCCTCCTTGACCACGTGCAGTTCGTCGATGAGCGCGGCCCCGCCGGGCAGGTCGCCGGTGAACAGCAGCCAGTACGCGCGCTGGGTGAGGGCGAGCGGGAGCTCGCCGAGCGCCCCGGTCTCACGGGCGAGTTGAAGGTAGCGGAGCGACAGCCGGTCCCAACCGGTCTCGTCCCACAGGCGGATCGCCGTGACGCAGGCCAGCCACATCCAGCGCAGTTCCTCCTCGGCCGTCATGCCGTGCCCGAAACACCCGAGTGCCTTGCGCAGCGCGGGAACTCCCGCCGCGTATCCGGCGGCGAGCGCGGCGGCGGTGCCTTCGAGCAGGAGGTCGGGTGCGGTGACGGGGCCATGCGCGGCGGGTGCGCGACGGGCTGCGCGGGCCGCCACCCGGACGTCTCCTCCGGGGCCGGCGAGGGGGCCGGCGAAGACCGCGGCGGAGAGCGCGTCCAGGTAGGTGGCGCGTGCGAGGGGTACGTCGACGGGTGCGAGTTCCCTGGCCGCCTGGAGGAGCAGGACCGGAGCGTCGCCGCCGCGGGCGGTGACGAAGGCCAGCCGCGCGCGCAGCACGTCCGCGGTCGCCTGCTGGCGAGCCGTGAGCGGTCCTGGTTCGGTCATGGCCAGCAGGTCCCGCGCCGCGTCGAGGGCTCCTGCCTGGATCTCGGTCTGCGCGGCGGCGAGGGCCCGTCCCGCCCGCCGGGACAGATCGGGTGTGAGCAGGGCCGATTGCTTCAGGAAGGCCGAGGCGGCGGCGAGGCCGCCCCGGGCTCGGGCACGGCCCGCCGACCGCTCGAGCTCTCCGGCGACCCGCTCGTCCGGTCCCGGGGCGGCCTGCGCCCGGTGCCAGGCACACCGGTCCGGGTCGAGTTCCTGGTCGGTGGTCTCGGCGAGGGCGCGGTGCACCGCGCGCCGGCGGTCGGGCGAGGCACCCCGGTAGACGGCGGAGCGGGCCAGGGGGTGCCGGAAGCGCACCCGGGAGCCGAACGCGACGAGACCCGCGTCGGCCGCCGGCAGCGCCGCGTCCTGGGAGACGCCCATCCTCTCCGCCGCTCTCCTGACGAGTGCCGCGTCGCCCGAGGGGTCGGCGGCCGCGATCAGGAGCAGGGTCCTGGCCGGTGCGGGCAGGGCGTCGACCCGCCGCTCGAAACTGTCCTCGATGCTGCCGGAGAGTGACACGGCACCCGGCAGTCCGAAGCC
>NZ_WWIA01000181.1 GCF_009870065.1 Streptomyces sp. SID5785
TGCGACACATGAGCAGTGGCAGCACCTGGTCGCGGGTGTCCTGCGCAAGTCGGGTAAGGAAGTATCGGCCGGGGAAGCGGAAGACACCCTGAGCACCGCGGTGGAGGACGGGCTGCGCGCCCGCCCCCTCTACACCGCGCACGACGACGCCCCAGCCGCCGGGCTTCCCGGCTTCGCCCCCTTCGTACGCGGCAGCCGCCCCGAGGGGAACGCGCTGGGCGGCTGGGACGTGCGCCAGCAGCACACCCGCGCCGACTCCGCGGCGGTCCTCGCCGATCTGGAGAACGGGGTCACGTCCCTGTGGCTGACGGTCGGCGGACCCGCGGGCATCGCGGTCGCCGACCTGCCCGCCACGCTCGACGGCGTGTACCTCGATCTCGCCCCGATCGCGCTGGACGCCGGTCCGGCGACCGCCGAGGCCGCCGAGCAGCTGTTCGCGCTGTACGCGGCGAAGGGCGTCGCCGACGACGCGGTACGCGGCAACCTGGGCGCCGATCCGCTGGGCCACGAGGCCCGCACCGGGCGCTCGTTCGACCTCGCGCCCGTTCTCGGCCTGGCCCGGCGGTGCGCCGAGCGGCACCCGTCGCTGCGCGCCCTGACGGTGGACGCGCTGCCGTACCACGAGGCGGGCGGCTCGGCCGCGCAGGAGCTGGGCGCCTCGCTGGCCACCGGCGTCGCCTACCTGCGGGCGCTGACGGACGCGGGCCTGAGCGTCGAACAGGCGCTGGGCCAGCTGGAGTTCCGCTACGCGGCGAGCGCCGACCAGTTCCTGACCATCGCCAAGTTCCGTGCGGCACGCCGTCTGTGGGCCCGGGTGGCCGAGGCGTGCGGCGCCCCGGAGGCGGGCGCGCAGCTCCAGCACGCGGTGACCTCGCCGGTGATGATGACGCGCCGCGACCCGTGGGTGAACATGCTGCGCACGACGATCGCGACGCTCGCGGCCGGGGTCGGCGGCGCCGACGCCGTGACGGTGCTGCCGTTCGATCACGCGCTGGGCCTGCCGGACGCGTTCGCGCGCCGCATCGCGCGCAACACGTCGACGATCCTCGTCGAGGAGTCGCATCTGGCGCGGGTCATCGACCCGGCCGGCGGCTCCTGGTACGTGGAGCGGCTGACCGACGAACTGGCGCACGCGGCCTGGGAGTTCTTCCAGGAGATCGAGCGCGCGGGTGGTCAGGCGGCCGCGCTGGGCTCGCGCCTGGTGCACGACCGCATCGCCGCGACGTGGGCCGTGCGCAGTGCACGGCTCGCCGAGCGCCGCGAGCCGGTGACGGGGGTCAGCGAGTTCCCGCTGCTGGCCGAGCAGCCCGTGGTCAGGGAGCCCGTGGCGGCGCCGGAGGGCGGCGGGCTGCCCAGGGTGCGCCGCGACGAGGCGTTCGAAGCACTGCGGGCCCGCTCGGACACGTATCTCGCACGGACCGGCGCCCGCCCGAAGGTGTATCTGGCCGCGCTGGGTCCGGCGGCGGCGCACACGGCGCGGCTGACGTTCGCGGCGAACCTGTTCCAGGCGGGCGGCGTCGAGCCGGTCACCGAGGGCACGTTCGAGGAGAGCGGGGCGCGTGAGGTGTGCCTGTGCTCGAGCGACCAGGTGTACGCGGAGCTGGCCGACGAGACGGCCGGCACACTGCGCGCGGCCGGTGCCGCACACGTGTCCCTGGCCGGCCGGCCCGGCTCGTACGCGGACATCGACTCGTACGTCTTTGCAGGCTGTGACGCCGTGGCCGTGCTGTCCGCCACGCTCGACCGCATGGGAGTGTCCTGATGTCCGTACCCGACTTCTCCGGTGTCGAGCTGGGCGCCCCCGGCGCGGGGCCCGGCGCCGATGTGTGGCAGGCCGCGGTCAAGCAGGCCGCCGACGGTGCGGACCTGCTGTGGGAGACGCCCGAGGGCATCGGTGTGAAGCCGCTGTACACGGGGCGTGACCTGGAGGGTCTTGACTTCCTCGGCACGTACCCGGGTGCGGCGCCGTACCTGCGCGGCCCGTACCCGACGATGTACGTGAACCAGCCGTGGACCATCCGCCAGTACGCGGGTTTCTCCACGGCGGAGGAGTCCAACGCGTTCTACCGGCGCAATCTGGCGGCCGGTCAGAAGGGCCTGTCCGTCGCGTTCGACCTGCCGACGCACCGCGGCTACGACAGTGATCACCCGCGCGTGACGGGTGACGTCGGCATGGCGGGCGTCGCGATCGACTCGATCTACGACATGCGCCAGCTGTTCGACGGCATCCCGCTGGACAGGATGTCGGTGTCGATGACCATGAACGGCGCGGTGCTGCCGATCCTGGCGCTGTACATCGTGGCGGCCGAGGAGCAGGGCGTACCGCCCGAGAAGCTGGCCGGGACCATCCAGAACGACATCCTCAAGGAGTTCATGGTCCGCAACACCTACATCTATCCGCCGGGTCCGTCGATGCGGATCATCTCCGACATCTTCGCGTACACGTCGCGGCGGATGCCGCGGTACAACTCGATCTCGATCTCCGGGTACCACATCCAGGAGGCGGGGGCGACGGCCGATCTGGAGCTGGCGTACACGCTCGCGGACGGGGTCGAGTACATCCGGGCGGGGCGCGAGGCGGGGCTGGACGTGGACGCGTTCGCACCGCGGCTGAGCTTCTTCTGGGCGATCGGCATGAACTTCTTCATGGAGGTCGCGAAGCTCCGCGCGGCGCGGCTGCTGTGGGCGAAGCTGGTCAGGCAGTTCGACCCGCAGAACGCCAAGTCGCTCTCCCTGCGCACCCATTCACAGACGTCGGGCTGGTCGTTGACGGCTCAGGACGTGTTCAACAACGTGACGCGCACGTGTGTCGAGGCGATGGCGGCGACCCAGGGCCACACCCAGTCGCTGCACACGAACGCGCTGGACGAGGCGCTCGCGCTGCCGACCGACTTCTCCGCGCGCATCGCCCGCAACACCCAGCTCCTCATCCAGCAGGAGTCCGGCACCACGCGCACGATCGACCCGTGGGGCGGCAGCGCGTACGTGGAGAAGCTGACGTACGACCTGGCGCGGCGGGCCTGGCAGCACATCCAGGAGGTCGAGCAGGCGGGCGGCATGGCGCGGGCCATCGACGCGGGCATCCCGAAGCTGCGGGTCGAGGAGGCGGCGGCGCGCACGCAGGCCCGCATCGACTCGGGCCGCCAGCCGGTGATCGGCGTCAACAAGTACCGGGTCGACAGCGACGAGCAGATCGACGTGCTCAAGGTCGACAACTCGTCGGTGCGGGCACAGCAGATCGCCAAGCTGCGACGGCTGCGCGAGGAGCGCGACGAGTCGGCCTGCCAGGACGCGCTCGCGGCGCTGACCCGGGCGGCCGGCGGCGACGGCAACCTCCTGGAGCTCGCGGTGGACGCGGCGCGCGCCAAGGCGACCGTCGGGGAGATCTCGGACGCGCTGGAGAAGGTGTACGGGCGGCACGCGGGCCAGATCCGTACGATCTCCGGCGTGTACCGCAACGAGGCAGGAGAGTCCGCGTCCGTGGACCGCACGAGGGAACGGGTCGACGCGTTCGCCGAGGCGGAGGGGCGCAGGCCGCGCATCCTGGTCGCGAAGATGGGCCAGGACGGCCACGACCGCGGCCAGAAGGTCATCGCGACGGCCTTCGCCGACCTGGGCTTCGACGTGGACGTCGGCCCGCTGTTCCAGACGCCGGGCGAGGTGGCGCGGCAGGCCGTCGAGGCGGACGTGCACGTCGTCGGCGTGTCCTCGCTGGCGGCCGGGCACCTGACGCTGGTGCCGGCGCTGCGGGAGGCGCTCGCGGAGGAGGGCCGGCCGGACATCATGGTCGTGGTCGGCGGGGTGATCCCGCCGCAGGACGTGCCGACGCTGCTCGAGATGGGTGCGACGGCGGTCTTCCCGCCGGGCACGGTCATCCCGGACGCCGCCCACGACCTCGTGGAACGCCTCGCGGGCGACCTCGGGCACGATCAGTAGTCCGATGGCGCCTCTCGATCTGGACACGTACGTCAAGGGCGTCCTCGACGGGAAGCGGGCGCTGGTCGCCCGTGCGGTGACGCTGGTGGAGTCGACCCGTCCGCAGCACCGGGCCCTCGCCCAGGAGTTGCTGACCGCGCTGCTGCCGCACAGCGGGCGGTCGCGGCGGATCGGGATCAGCGGGGTGCCGGGGGTGGGCAAGTCGACGTTCATCGACGCCTTCGGCACCATGCTGACCGGTCTCGGGCACCGGGTCGCCGTCCTCGCCGTCGACCCGTCGTCGACGCGGACCGGGGGCTCGATCCTGGGCGACAAGACGCGCATGGAGCGGCTCTCGGTCGACCCGCACGCGTTCGTGCGGCCCTCCCCCAGCGCGGGCACGCTCGGCGGGGTCGCCAAGGCGACCCGGGAGTCGATGGTCGTGATGGAGGCCGCGGGGTACGACGTGATCCTCGTGGAGACCGTCGGTGTCGGGCAGTCGGAGACCGCGGTCGCCGACATGGTCGACACGTTCCTGCTGCTGAGCCTCGCACGGACCGGTGACGGTCTCCAGGGCATCAAGAAGGGCGTCCTGGAGCTGGCCGACGTCATCGCGGTGAACAAGGCGGACGGCCCGCACGAGCGGGACGCCCGCGCGGCCGCGCGTGAACTGGCGTCCGCGCTGCGGCTGATGCACGGCAAGGACGCGTTCTGGACCCCGCCCGTGCTGCACTGCAGCGCGCGCGAGTCGACGGGCCTGGACACGGTGTGGGAGCGGCTGGAGCAGCACCGGACGCTGCTGGACTCGACGGGCCGGCTCGCCGAGCGGCGCCGCACGCAGCAGGTCGGCTGGACGTGGGCGATGGTCCGCGACGAGCTGCTCGGCATGCTGCACGCGGATCCGGCCGTACGGTCCCTCGCACCCGGCCTCGAACAGCAGGTCAGGGACGGGGAGTTGACGGCGACGACGGCCGCGGAGCGGCTGCTCGGCGCGTTCCGCGACACCCTGGCGCAGGGCCCCGCGACGCCCTGACCCGGGTGCGACACGCCGGGCCCCTGGCCGCGAGGGCGGTAGATCGACTTGACTGGGGTCATGACCACCCTGCCGCACCAGCCCCAACAGCAGCGCCCGCGGGGCCACATGATCGTGTGCGGTGACGACGCGCTCGCCGAGCGGCTGGCGTCGGAGCTGCGCACGGT
>NZ_WWIA01000182.1 GCF_009870065.1 Streptomyces sp. SID5785
TAACTCCGGCCAGACGTGCAGCGCCTGGACCCGCATGCTGGTCCACACCGACCAGTACGACGAGGCCGTCGAGCTCGCGGGCACCGCCGCCGCCAAGTACGCCGACCGCATCGGCCCGCTCGTCAACGCCAAGCAGCAGACGCGCGTGCGCGGCTACATCGACAAGGGGGTCGAGGAGGGCGCGCGGATCGTCGTCGGCGGCACCGAGAACCCGCATGACAAGGGCTACTTCGTGGCCCCCACCGTCTTCGCGGACGTCACCCCGGACATGACGATCGCCCAGGAGGAGATCTTCGGCCCCGTCGTCTCGCTCATCCGTTACGAGGACGAGGAGGACGCCCTGCGCATCGCCAACGGCACCGTGTACGGCCTCGCCGGCGCCGTCTGGGCCGGTGACGCGTCGGAGGCCGTCGCCTTCGCGCGCCGCATGGACACCGGCCAGGTCGACATCAACGGCGGGCGCTTCAACCCCCTCGCCCCGTTCGGCGGCTACAAGCGCTCGGGCGTCGGGCGCGAGCTGGGCGCCCACGGCCTGACCGAGTACCTCCAGACCAAGTCCCTCCAGTTCTGAGGAAGTCGATATCCCCATGGTCCGCGCCGCAGTACTGCCCGCCGTCGGCTCCCCGCTGGAGATCACCGACATCGATCTCCCCGAGCCGGGGCCCGGCCAGGTCCGTGTCCGGCTGGCCGCCGCCGGGGTCTGCCACTCCGACCTGTCCCTGACCGACGGCACGATGCGGGTGCCGGTCCCCGCGGTCCTCGGCCACGAGGGCGCGGGCACCGTCGTCTCGGTCGGCGAGGGCGTCACCCACGTCGCCCCCGGCGACGGCGTCGTCCTCAACTGGGCCCCTTCGTGCGGGCGTTGCCACGCCTGCTCGCTCGGCGAGGTCTGGCTCTGCGCCGACGCGCTGACCGGCGCCGGCGACGTGTACGCCACGCGGTCCTCCGACGGCAGCGACCTGCACCCCGGACTGAACGTCGCCGCGTTCGCCGAGGAGACCGTCGTCGCCGCCCGCTGCGTCCTGCCCGTGCCGGACGGCGTCCCGCTCATCGACGCCGCCCTGCTCGGCTGCGCCGTCCTCACCGGCTACGGGGCGGTCCACCACGCGGCGCGGGTGCGCGAGGGCGAGACCGTCGCGGTGTTCGGGGTCGGCGGCGTCGGCCTCGCCACGCTCCAGGCCGCCCGGATCGCCGGTGCCCCGACGATCGTCGCCGTGGACGTGTCGCCGGAGAAGGAGGAACTCGCGCGCCGCGCCGGTGCCACGCACTACGTGGTCGCCTCCGAGAACACCGCTCGCGAGATCCGCGCACTCACCGGCCGGCAGGGCGTCGACGTGGCCGTGGAGTGCGTGGGCCGCGCCGTGACGATCCGTACGGCCTGGGAGTCCACCCGGCGCGGCGGCCGCACCACGGTCGTCGGCATCGGCGGCAAGGACCAGCAGGTCACGTTCAACGCCCTGGAGCTGTTCCACTGGGGCCGCACGCTCTCCGGCTGTGTCTACGGGAACGCGGACCCGGCCGTGGACCTGCCCGTCCTCGCCGGTCACGTCCGCGCGGGCCGCCTCGACCTGGGCGCGCTCGTCACGGACCGGATCACGCTGGACGGGATCCCCGCGGCGTTCGAGACCATGAAGGCGGGCAAGGGCGGCCGCGCCCTCGTCGTGTTCTGACGGTGCCGCCGGGCCGGGCGGGCGGCCGGTGCCGGTACGGAGACACCGGTCCTGGGCCCCGTGCGGTCGGCCCGGTCCGGCACGGGCTCAGTCCGGCGCCGACACCCCCAGCTCGGCGCGCAGCACCCGGGCGCCGAGCGTCGTGACCCGTACCGCGCGGCCCGACCCGATCCGCTCGATCCAGCCGGCGGCCAGCGCATGACCGCACAGGGCGGCACCGGCGGCGCCCGCGAGGTGCGGCCGGCGCTCCGTCCAGTCCAGGCACCTGCGCACCAGGGGCCGTCGCCCGCCCCCGCCGAGCGGTACCCCGAGTCCCCGGAACCAGCTCAGCCCCGCGTCGGTCAGCGCGAACCCGGCGTCGACCCGCAGCAGCCCGCGCTCCGCCATCGCGTCGGTCAGCGTGATCCCGAGCCGTCCGGCGAGATGGTCGTAGCAGGTGCGCCCGCGCGCCATCGCGTCCCGCGCCGACGCCGCGCCGAGGGTGCGGGGCCGCTCCCCGCCGTCGGGCGCCGCGTACCCCGCGAGGCTCTCCACGAGCTGCGCGACCTGCGCGTCGGCGAGCCGCAGGTACCGGTGTCTGCCCTGCCGTTCCTCCGCGAGCAGGCCACCCGCGACGAGCTTGCCGAGGTGCTCGCTCGCGGTGGAGGGCGCGACGCCCGCGTGCCGGGCGAGCTCACCGGCCGTCCAGGCCCGCCCGTCGAGCAGCGCGAGCAGGCAGGCGGCCCGGGTCTCGTCGGCCAGCAGCGCGGCGAGGGCGGCGAGCCGCGGTGCGCCGGGTTCCTTGGAAGCAGCCATGTCTCCAGGATGGGCCCGCGACCGTGCGGCCCGCACCGAAGGGTCGTCCCGCGGGGTCGTCCCGCGCGGCCGGGCCCGCGACGCACGGACCGGTGCCGACCGATGCCGACCGGCGTGGTCCGGCGGCCGTCGGGTCAGTGCGTCGTGCCCGCGGTGAGCTGCCCGTACTGGACGGCGAGCCCGTCGAGCAGCGCCGCGAGGCCCGTCTCGAAGGCCCGCTCGTCGACCTGCTCCTGTCGCTCGGCGAGCAGGTGGGCCTGGCCCAGGTGCGGGTAGTCGGCGGGGTCGTACGCGTCCTCGTCGTCCACGAAGCCGCCCGCGAACGAGCCGAGCGCCGAGCCCATCACGAAGTACCGCATCAGGGCGCCGATGGAGGTGGCCTGCGCGGGCGGCCACCCGGCGTCGACCATCGCCCCGAACACGGCGTCGGCGAGCCGGAGTCCCGCGGGCCGGCGGCCGGGACCCTGGGCGAGGACGGGCACGATGTTCGGATGCTCGCGCAGCGCGGCGCGGTAGGAGACGGCCCAGTCGTGCAGCGCCGCGCGCCAGCCGGGCCGGGTGCCGTCGGCCGCGGGCTCGAACATCGACAGGTCGACCTGAGCACTCACCGAGTCGGCGACGGCCTCGAGGATCTGGTCCTTGGTGCGGAAGTGGTTGTACAGGGACGGGCCGCTCACCCCGAGCTCGGCGGCGAGCCGCCGGGTCGAGACGGCCGCGAGGCCCTCGGCGTCGACGAGGGCACGCGCCGCGTCCACGATGCGGCCGGTGCTGAGGAGGGGCTTGCGCGGTCGGGCCATGCGGCACATAGTAGGGCTGTCAGCGATAAACTAGCAGTGCTAATTAAGTAGTGCTGATCCACCGGTGGGAGCAGGCCATGGACCTGGGGCTGAGCGAGGAGCAGGCGGCGGTCCGCCGGCTCGCCGAAGACTTCGTGGACCGCGAGATCGCGCCGCACGTCGTGGCCTGGGACCGCGCCGAGGAGGTCGACCGCTCGATCGTGAAGAAGCTCGGCGAGGTCGGCTTCCTCGGCCTGACCCTCGACGAGGAGTACGGCGGCTCCGGCGGCGACCACCTGGCGTACTGCCTGGTCACCGAGGAGCTGGGACGCGGCGACTCGTCGGTGCGCGGCATCGTCTCCGTCTCGCTCGGCCTGGTCTCCAAGACGATCCAGGCCTACGGGAGCGAGGAGCAGAAGCGGGCCTGGCTGCCCCGGCTCGCCGCGGGCGATGCCCTCGGCTGCTTCGGCCTGACCGAGCCGGGCACCGGCTCCGACGCGGGGAACCTGGCGACGCGGGCCGTGCGGGACGGCGACACGTACGTCATCAACGGTTCCAAGATGTTCATCACGAACGGCACCTGGGCCGACGTCGTCCTGCTCTTCGCCCGCTCGACCGACGCCCCGGGCCACAAGGGCGTCAGCGCCTTCCTCGTCCCCACCGACACCCCCGGCCTCACCCGCCGCACCATCCACGGCAAGCTCGGCCTGCGCGGCCAGGCGACGGCCGAACTGGTTCTGGAGGACGTCCGCGTCCCCGCCTCGGCGATGCTCGGCCCCGAGGGCAAGGGCTTCTCCATCGCCATGTCGGCGCTCGCCAAGGGCCGGATGTCGGTGGCCGCCGGCTGCGTCGGCATCGCCCAGGCGGCCCTCGACGCCGCCGTCGGCTACGCGGGCGAGCGCGAGCAGTTCGGCAGGTCCATCGCCTCGTACCAGCTGGTGCAGGAGCTGATCAGCGACATCGCCGTGGACGTGGACGCCGCGCGCCTGCTGACCTGGCGCGTCGCCGATCTCATCGACCGCGGCGAGGACTTCGCGACCGCCGCGTCGAAGGCGAAGCTCTACGCGTCCGAGGCCGCCGTGCGCTGCGCGAACAACGCCCTCCAGGTCTTCGGCGGCTACGGCTACATCGACGAGTACCCGGTCGGCAAGCTGCTGCGCGACGCCCGCGTCATGACCCTGTACGAGGGCACCAGCCAGATCCAGAAGCTCATCATCGGCCGCGCGCTGACCGGGGTCTCGGCCTTCTGAGTACCTACCTAGGTAGCCGAGCGGATGTGACGGGCGGCACATCCGCTCCATGCTGTCCCGCATGAGTGACACATCGGTCAAGCAGCGCAACACCACCGCCTACTACGGTCAGGCCGTCGCATCCTTCGCTGTCGCGCTCGGGGCGACCGGCATCGGCATCTACAGCCTGGACGCCAGCGGCTGGGTGCGGGCCTTTCTGGCGATCGCCGTCCTGTACCTGACGACGTCCGCCTTCACGCTGGCCAAGGTCGTCCGGGACCGCCAGGAGGCCGACCAGCTGGTCAGCCGGGTCGACCAGGCCCGCCTCGACAAGATCCTGGCCGAGCACGACCCCTTCAAGCCGATCGCCTGACCGGGATCGCGCCGCCCACGACGACCTGGCCTAAGCGCTCGCTCACCCGGGCGGGTATGGTGAGCCCTCACACCCCACGGGAGGAGCGAGCGCAGCGATGACGCACGACGAGCGGGCCGACGGCCAGGCCGCGGACGAGATGCCGTGGGGCGAGGTCACCCCCGACGCGGCCCGGCGACTGCTCGTCGCCGCGGTCGAGGCCTTCGCGGAGCGCGGCTACCACGCGACGACGACCCGCGACATCGCCGGCCGCGCCGGCATGAGCCCCGCCGCGCTCTACATCCACTACAAGACCAAGGAGGAGCTCCTCCTCCGGATCAGCCGCATCGGGCACGAGAAGGCGCTCGCGGTGCTGCGCGCCGCGGCCGACCTCGAGGGCACCGCGGCCGAGCGGCTCGCCGAGGCGGTGCGCTCCTTCGTGCGCTGGCACGCGGGGCACCACATGACGGCGCGCGTCGTCCAGTACGAGCTCGACTCGCTCGGCGAGGAGCACCGTCCGGAGATCGTGGACCTGCGCCGGCGCAGCGACGCCACGGTGCGGGAGATCATCGCCGACGGGGTCGCGTCGGGCGAGTTCGACGTCCCGGACGTGTCCGGCACGACGATCGCGATCCTGTCGCTGTGCATCGACGTGGCCCGCTGGTTCAACGAGCAGGGCCGCCGTACGCCCGACGAGGTCGGCGCGCTCTACGCCGACCTCGTGCTCAGGATGGTGGGGGTCGCCGATGCGGGCGACCGGGCCCGGGCCTGACCCCGGGCCGCCCGGCGGCGTCAGAGGTAGTAGCGCGACACCGACTCGGCGACGCACACCGGCTTGTCGCCGCCCTCGCGCTCGACGGTGAACGCCACGGCCAGCTGGACGCCGCCCGGCACGTCGTCCACGGACGTGATCGTCGCGGTCGCCCGCAGCCGCGAGCCGACCGGGACCGGGGCGGGGAAACGCACCTTGTTCGTCCCGTAGTTGACGCCCATCTTCATGCCCTCGACCGCGATCAGCTGCGGGCCGAACAGCGGCAGCAGCGACAGGGTCAGGTACCCGTGCGCGATCGTCGTGCCGAACGGGCCGTCCTTGGCGCGCTCCGGGTCGACGTGGATCCACTGGTGGTCACCCGTCGCCTCGGCGAACCGGTCGATGCGCTCCTGCGCGATCTCGACCCAGTCGCTGTACCCGAGCTGCTCCCCGACGGCGCCCTTCAGCTCGTCGACACTCTTGAAAACCCGCGGCTCCGCCATGTTCAGTGGCCTCCGTCTGCGTACGATCCCGATGCTCACATGGATGTCTAAGCGCTTGCTCAGTGCTCTGCGCATGCTAACAACGCAACCGCGCGCGGGCTAGGCTCGGACGGGTGCCGCAGATTCCCGAGAAGATCCACGAGCTCACCGTCGGCCAGCTGTCGGCGCGGAGCGGCGCCGCCGTGTCCGCGCTGCACTTCTACGAGTCCAAGGGGCTGATCCGCAGCCGGCGCACCGCGGGCAACCAGCGGCGCTACTGCCGGGACACCCTGCGCCGGA
>NZ_WWIA01000002.1 GCF_009870065.1 Streptomyces sp. SID5785
GGGGGCCCGTACCGGACCTCGCCGAGCGGCACGCCACCGTGCGCGCGGAGGTGGAGCTCACCGGCGACCCGCGGCTCACCCGGCCACGGGCCGGAGGGGACCACGCGGCACCGGCCGCTGTCCTCGTCGAGGCGGACCTGGTCCGGGTGGCCTCGGCGGACGGCGGCGAGACCCGGGGCAGGACGCCGGTCCTGATCATCGCCGACGGCTCGGCGGAGCAGCGTGACACCTCGGGCGAGGGGCGGGACGCCACCGGCGAGGCAGGGGCCGCACGGCGGGCGGCGGACGGGCGGCCCCGCTGGCTGTCGCTGCTGCCGACCACCCGGCTCCGCGTCGAGGGCAGACTCGCTCCGCCACTCGTCGGCGGCGACCGGATCGCGGCCGTCCTGCGCATCGGAAAGGGCCGGCTCTCGCACGTCGTGGGTGAGCCCAGCCGGGCCCAGCGGCTGGCCGGCACCCTGCGCACGGGGCTGCGCGAGGCCACCGCGGGGCTTCCCGAGGACGCCCGCGCCCTGCTCCCCGGGCTCGTCGTCGGCGACACGGCCCGGGTCACACCGGAACTGCACACGGCGTTCCAGGAGACCGATCTGCTGCACCTCATGGCCGTCAGCGGGGCCAACTTCACCCTTCTGCTCGCCCTGTTGATCGGACCGCCGGGCATCGCGCACCGTGCCGAACGCCGCGGCCTCGCGCCCCGGGTCGGCCTGTCGCTGCGGACCACGGCGGCGTGCGGCGGGGTCCTTACCCTCGGGTTCGTCGTGGTGTGCCGGCCCGAGCCGAGCGTGCTGCGGGCCGCGGCCTGCGGGCTGATCGCCCTGCTCGCCATCGCCACCGGCCGCCGCAGATCCCTGATCCCTGCGCTGGCCACGGCGGTCCTGCTGCTGGTGCTCTACGACCCGTGGCTGGCCCGGAGTTACGGGTTCCTGCTCTCGGTCCTCGCGACCGGCGCCCTCCTGACCGTCGCCCCGCGCTGGAGTGCGGCCCTCGCGGCCCGCGGTGTACCGGCTCGGATCGCGGAGGCGCTCGGGGCGGCGGCCGCGGCGCAAGCCGTGTGCGCCCCGGTCGTGGCGGTGCTCGCGGCGCGGGTGAGCCTGGTGGCGGTGCCGTGCAATCTGCTCGCGGAGTTCGCCGTGGCGCCCGCGACCGTCCTCGGCTTCGCGGCCCTCGCGACGGCGCCCTGGGCGATGCCGGTGGCCAAGTGCCTTGCCTGGTGCGCCGGTTGGCCCGCGGGATGGATCGCGGACATCGCGCGGACGGGCGCCGCGCTGCCCGGCGGCGGGATCGACTGGCCGGGCGGCTGGCGCGGCGGCGCGCTGCTCGCACTCGCCACGGCGGTCCTGGTCGTGCTGGGGCGCAGAGCGGCCCGGTCGCCCTGGACGCTGGTGGGGTGCGCGGTGCTGCTGGTCCTGTTCGTCGTGCAGCCGCCGCCGGTCGCCCGGGTGATCACCGGCTGGCCCCCGCCGGGATGGCGGCTGGTCATGTGCGACGTGGGGCAGGGTGATGCGCTGGTCCTCGCCGCGGGACCGGGCACCGGGGTCGTGGTCGACGCGGGCCCGGACCCGCTGCTCGTGGACCGGTGCCTGCGCACGCTGGGCGTCACCCGCATCCCGCTGGTGCTCCTGACGCACTTCCACGCGGACCATGTGGCCGGCCTGCCGGGCGTGCTGCGCGGGCGGGAGGTGGCGGAGATCGGGACGACGGGGTTCGCGGAGCCGGCCGACCAGGCGGCGTTCGTCCGGCGGCTCGCGGCGCGGCACGCCATCCCGGTCAGCCGCGCGGTCGTCGGGGAGCGGCGTCGCGCCGGGCCCCTGGACTGGCGGGTGCTGTGGCCGCAGGCCGGTCCGGGGAGCCCGGAGCCGGACGGGCCGAACGACGCGAGCGTGACGCTGCTCGTGCGGACGGCGGGGCTGACGCTGCTGCTGCTCGGGGACCTGGAGCCGGCGGCGCAGCGGGCCCTGCTGCGGACGGCCGACGGGGCACGCCTGTCCGGGGTGGACGTGCTGAAGGTGGCCCACCACGGGTCGGCGTACCAGGACCCGGAGCTGCTGCGGCGGGCCGCGCCCCGGCTGGCGCTGATCTCGGTGGGTGCCGAGAACACGTACGGGCACCCGGCGCCCCGGACCCTGGCAGCGCTGCGCGGTCAGGGCGCGACGGTGCTGCGGACGGACCGTGACGGCGCGGTCGCGGTGGTCGGCGGCGGCGGCGGTGACGACGGCGACGGCGGCGACGGCCGTGGCGGAAGGGGAGGCGACGAGGGCCGCGTCCGCTTCGCTGCTACCGGTGAGTAGAAATGCCGCTGAGCTGGCGAAACGCTATCCGGAGTAGGTAATTCGGGTGAGTCGTGGGCACTCGGTCGTCTTCTCTGTCAATCCCGTGATGTGGGCCCGTGTTGCCTCGAAAGCCGCAACGATGGTCGAATGCTTCTTCGTTCATCACGCAACTACTGTTGTCAAGACGTCTCAGGGGTAGGTAGTTCATGTTCGGCCGCTGGCTGGGAAACCGTACGAACCGGGCTCAACGAACGAACCCCCTGGCGGCGATGACGGTCCCGCCCAGCGGCGGGATGCTCAGCTGCCGGGTCCTGGACCCCGTCAACGAGCCGGTGCGCAGCGCGGAGCTCGCCGTGAACGACGCCATGGGGCGCACGATGGTGACGGGGAGCACGGACCCGTTCGGCTCGTTCATGGCGACGGTGCCCTCCGGCGACTACCGGCTCGCGGTCACGGCCGACGGCTACACCCCCTATCGCGGGAACGTGACGGTGGCGGACAGCGGGCACGCCGCCGTCGGCGACATCACCCTCCAGGTCGCGCAGCCGCCCCTGCTGCCGGACCCGGGGGAGTGGGAGATCGAGCCGACGCACTCCTCGATCGCGTTCACCGCCCGGCACATCGGGCTGGCCCGGGTGCACGGCCGCTTCAACACGTTCGCCGGGGCGCTGCGCGTCGCCGACCGCATCGAGCAGTCGGCGATGCACGTCGTCATCGACGCGTCCTCCATCGACACGAACGTCAAGATGCGCGACGACCACCTGCGGTCGGCGGACTTCCTGGACGTCGACCGGTTCCCGACGCTGGAGTTCTACAGCGACCGGTTCGTGCACAAGGGCGGCAGCAAGTGGGGCATCACCGGCGCGCTCTCGCTGCACGGCGTCACGCGCACGGTCACGCTCGACGCCGAGTACCTGGGCATCGGCAACGGGATGGAGGGCGAGACCCGCGCCGCCTGCCGTGCCGTCACCGAGCTGCACCGCGACGACTTCACCGTCAGCTGGCAGACCATGCTCGCGCGGGGCATCGCCGTCGTCGGGTCCAGTGTCAAGATCGAGCTGGACGTCCAGATCGTGCCCAAGGGCTGAGTGCCGACTCCCGCCGACCGGCCCCGGACCGGTCTCGGTCAAGATGGTGGCGTGAGCGATGTGAGACACGTACTGGTGCTGCCCGACCGCGACGCCGCGGAGGAGGCGGCCGAGGCGCTCGGGGAGCGGTTCGGCGTCACCGAGGAGCCCCAGCTGGTCCGGGACGCGCTGGCAGGGGAGGACGACGCCGAGGACGCGCAGTGGCTCGTGGTCGTCGAGGACCCGGAGAGCCGGCTGGCGGCGGGTGCGCTCGACGCGTTCGCCGCCGAGTGGGACGGCTGGCGCGAGGAGCAGTAGACCGCGGCGGCGCCGGTCACCCGAGCGCGGGCGCAGGCGCAGGCGCGGGCGCGAGCCGGGCGGCCGGGGCTGTCAGTGCCCCGTGGGATGCTTGACCGCGATGGCCAGGAAGACTGCACACGACGATCCACTCGCTCCGCTCACCGTCGCGGTGGGCCAGGAGGACCTGCTGCTCGACCGCGCCGTGCAGCAGGTGGTCGCGGCCGCCCGCGCCGCCGACGCCGACACCGACGTACGCGATCTGACCCCCGACCGGTTGCAGCCCGGCACGCTGGCCGAGCTGACGAGCCCGTCGCTGTTCGCCGAGCGCAAGGTCGTCGTCGTGCGCGCCGCGCAGGACCTGTCGGCGGACACGGTCAAGGACGTGAAGGCGTACATCGCGTCGCCTGCCGAGGAGATCACGCTCGTCCTGCTGCACGCCGGCGGGGCCAAGGGCAAGGGGCTCCTCGACGCCGCGCGCAAGGCGGGCGCCCGGGAGGTGGCCTGCCCGAAGATGACGAAGCCGGCGGACCGGCTGGCGTTCGTGCGGGGCGAGTTCCGGACGCTGGGGCGGTCCGCGACGCCGGAGGCCTGCCAGGCGCTCGTCGACGCGATCGGCAGCGATCTGCGGGAGCTGGCCTCCGCCGTCGCGCAGTTGGGCGCCGACGTGGAGGGCACCGTCGACGAGGCCGTCGTCGGGCGGTACTACACGGGGCGGGCCGAGGCGTCGAGCTTCACCGTCGCCGACCGGGCCGTCGAGGGCCGGGCCGCGGAAGCGCTGGAGGCGCTGCGGTGGTCGCTCGCGACCGGGGTGGCGCCCGTCCTGATCACCAGCGCGCTGGCGCAGGGGGTGCGCGCGATCGGGAAGCTGTCGTCGGCGCGGGGCGGGCGGCCGGCCGATCTGGCGCGCGAGCTCGGGATGCCGCCGTGGAAGATCGACCGGGTGCGGCAGCAGATGCGCGGCTGGACGCCGGACGGGGTCGCCGTCGCGCTGCGGGCCGTCGCGGAGGCCGACGCGGGGGTCAAGGGCGGCGGCGAGGACCCCGGGTACGCGCTGGAGAAGGCCGTGGTGGCGGTGGCGCGGGCCGCGCGGGCACGAGGCTAGCCCCAAGGGTGGGAACGCCGTGTGCCCCCGTCCCGACCGGGACAGGGGCACACGGTTCACGCAGAGGATGAGCCGCACCCGCGTGGCGAACGCAGTCGCGTGCGGCTCAGGGTGCCGGCCGGGGGCGGATGAGAGAGGGCCCGCCCGGGTCCTGCCGGCTTGTTCAGTCGGTCAGACAGGTTCAGCCCTTGAGGGACGAGACCTTCGAAGCAAGCGCCGACTTCTTGTTGGCGGCCTGGTTCTTGTGGATGACGCCCTTCGAGACGGCCTTGTCGAGCTGACGCGCGGCAGCGCGCTGGTACTCGGTGGCCTTCTCGACGTCACCCGCGGCAGCGGCCTCGCGGGCCTTGCGGATCGCGGTCTTGAGGGAGGACTTGACGGCCTTGTTGCGCAGCCGCGCCTTCTCGTTGGTCTTGATCCGCTTGATCTGGGACTTGATGTTCGCCACGAAATGAGCCTTTGCAGGTTCAGGCACGGGGCCGGTGAGGTCCCGTACCGATGATTTTCACTGAGTGCGTGCCTCGCGCTGAGAGGGCATGAGACACAGCTGCCCACGGTACCAGCCGCCGTCCGACCGGCCCAAACCGGGCGCAGTCCCTCCGCCGTGGGACCATGGAAGCTACGTATCGTTCCCAACCGAGGCCGACCTGAGGCATAAGGCGCCTCAAGAGACAGGACCCTGCGTGCCCGCGACCCCTAAGCATGTGCCCGAGCCGAGCCGTACCGACCCGGCGCTGATCCGCAATTTCTGCATCATCGCGCACATCGACCACGGCAAGTCCACGCTCGCCGACCGGATGCTCCAGCTGACCGGAGTGGTCGAGCAGCGGCAGATGCGTGCTCAGTACCTCGACCGGATGGACATCGAGCGAGAGCGCGGCATCACGATCAAGTCCCAGGCGGTGCGTTTGCCGTGGGCCCCGACCCACGACAAGAGCGACACGCACATCCTCAACATGATCGACACCCCGGGCCACGTGGACTTCACGTACGAGGTCTCGCGCTCGCTCGCCGCGTGCGAGGGGACGATCCTGCTGGTCGACGCCGCCCAGGGCATCGAGGCCCAGACCCTCGCCAACCTGTACCTGGCGATGGAGAACGACCTCCAGATCATCCCGGTGCTCAACAAGATCGACCTGCCGGCGGCCCAGCCGGAGAAGTTCTCGGAGGAGCTGGCGAACCTCGTCGGCTGCGACCCCGAGGACGTGCTGAAGGTCTCGGCGAAGACCGGTATGGGGGTCGAGGCGCTGCTCGACCGGGTCGTGGAGCAGATCCCGGCCCCGGTCGGCGTCCAGGACGCGCCCGCCCGCGCGATGATCTTCGACTCGGTCTACGACTCGTACCGCGGCGTCGTGACGTACGTCCGTGTCGTCGACGGTCAGCTCAACAAGCGTGAGCGGATCCGGATGATGTCGACCGGCGCGACGCACGAGCTGCTCGAGATCGGGACGAACTCGCCGGAGATGCTGCCGGCCGACGGTCTCGGCGTCGGCGAGGTGGGGTACCTCATCACCGGCGTGAAGGACGTCCGCCAGTCCAAGGTCGGTGACACGATCACCAGCCAGAGCAAGGGGGCCGAGGAGGCGCTCGGCGGGTACAAGGACCCGAAGCCGATGGTCTTCTCGGGTCTGTATCCGCTGGACGGTTCGGACTACCCGGAGCTGCGCGACGCGCTCGACAAGCTGCAGCTCAACGATGCGGCGCTGGTCTACGAGCCGGAGACCTCGGCCGCGCTCGGCTTCGGCTTCCGCGTCGGTTTCCTCGGTCTGCTGCACCTCGACGTGATCCGGGAGCGGCTCGAGCGCGAGTTCGGCCTCGACCTGATCGCCACCGCGCCGAACGTGGTCTACCGCGTCGACATGGAGGACGGCACCGAGCACGTCGTCACGAACCCGAGCGAGTTCCCCGAGGGGAAGATCGACAAGGTCTACGAGCCGATCGTGCGGGCCACGATCCTCGCGCCGTCGGAGTTCATCGGCTCGATCATGGAGCTGTGCCAGACGCGGCGCGGCACCCTGCTCGGCATGGACTACCTGTCCGAGGACCGTGTCGAGATCCGCTACACGCTGCCGCTCGCGGAGATCGTGTTCGACTTCTTCGACCAGCTGAAGTCCAAGACGCGGGGCTACGCCTCGCTGGACTACGAGCCCACCGGCGAGCAGACGGCGAACCTGGTGAAGGTCGACATCCTGCTCCACGGCGACAAGGTCGACGCCTTCTCCGCGATCACGCACCGGGACGCCGCGTACTCGTACGGGGTGCGGCTCGTCGCCAAGCTGCGCGAGCTGATCCCGCGGCAGGCCTTCGAGGTGCCGATCCAGGCGGCGATCGGCTCCCGGGTGATCGCCCGTGAGACGATCCGCGCCATCCGCAAGGACGTGCTCGCCAAGTGCTACGGCGGTGACATCTCCCGTAAGCGGAAGCTGCTGGAGAAGCAGAAGGAAGGCAAGAAGCGGATGAAGATGGTCGGCTCCGTGGAGGTCCCGCAGGAGGCCTTCATCGCGGTGCTGTCCAGCGACGACGGGGGCGGCAAGGCCAAGAAGTAGGCCATTGCCCCTCCGGTTCGTCCGGAGATCTTCCGAGCGGGTCCGGTGCGCTGTCGCGTGCCGGGCCCGCTCTCTTCGTCCCGGCGACCCGCGGTCCGCGACCCGCGCCCCGCGCCTCGCGACAGGGGGCGGGACGTGGGGGAACGTGTGAAAGCGGTGTGCGATCCGGGGCAGTCGGGACGCCCCGGCCGGGAACCCGGGGAAGTTGAAGGCCGGAGCCTCTTACGCACCGGGCGAGTGCGCCTTACCCTGATCACTGCTCGATGGTTACTCACCAGTTAAACAAGCCGCACCGTCGCGGGCCCCGGAGGACGTCGTGAGCGACACACAGACCCTGATCGAGAACCGGCCGCCGTCCGTGGCGTCTCTCTTCCTGGAGCGCGTGGCCACGACCCCGGATGCCGAGGCCTACCGATACCCGGTGCCACCGGCCTCCGGCGAGGGTCCCGACGAGTGGAAGTCGCTGAGCTGGGCGCAGGCCGCGACGCGGGTCCACGCCATCGCGGCCGGGCTCGTGGAGCTCGGTGTGCAGCCCGAGCAGCGCGTCGCCCTCGCCTCCTCGACGCGGGTTGAGTGGATCCTGGCGGACCTCGGCATCATGTGCGCGGGCGCGGCGACCACGACGGTCTATCCGCAGACGAACGCGGACGAGTCGGCGTTCATCCTGTCCGACTCCGCGTCGAAGGTGCTCGTCGCGGAGGACGCGGCGCAGGTCGCCAAGGCGCGCGAGCGGCGCGCCGAGCTGCCCGAGCTCGCGCACGTCGTGGTGGTCGACGCGGCCGGTGTGGAGCCGGACGCCGCCGACCCCGACGGCTGGCTGCTGACGCTGGAGGACCTGGAGGCGCGCGGCGCCGCCTACCTGGAGAAGAACCCCGAGATCGTCGAGGAGCGCGTCGGGGCGATCCAGAAGGGCCAGCTCGCCACGCTCATCTACACCTCCGGCACCACGGGCCGCCCCAAGGGCGTGCGGCTGCCGCACGACAACTGGTCGTACATGGCGAAGGCGATCGCCGCGACGGGCCTGGTCACCCAGGACGACGTGCAGTACCTGTGGCTGCCGCTCGCGCACGTCTTCGGCAAGGTGCTGACCTCCGGCCAGATCGAGGTCGGCCACGTCACGGCCGTCGACGGCCGCGTCGACAAGATCATCGAGAACCTGCCGGTCGTGCAGCCCACCTACATGGCCGCCGTGCCGCGCATCTTCGAGAAGGTCTACAACGGCGTCGCGGCGAAGGCCCGGGCCGGCGGCAACGCCAAGTACAAGATCTTCCAGTGGGCGGCGGGCGTCGCCCGCGAGTACGCCAAGGTCACGCAGGACAACTTCCGCCGCACGGGTGTCGCCTCGGCGCCGTTCGGGCTCGCGTCGAAGCACAAGGTCGCCGACACGCTCGTCTACAGCAAGCTGCGCGAGGCCTTCGGCGGGCGGCTGCGCGCCTGCGTCTCGGGCTCGGCGGCGCTCGCCCCCGAGATCGGCTACTTCTTCGCCGGCGCGGGCGTGCACATCCTGGAGGGCTACGGCCTCACCGAGTCCTCCGCCGCGTCGTTCGTGAACCCGGGCGAGGCCTACCGCACCGGCACCGTCGGCAAGCCGCTGCCCGGCACCGAGGTGCGGATCGCGGACGACGGCGAGATCCTGCTGCGCGGCCCCGGCATCATGGAGGGCTACCACGGGCTGCCCGACAAGACGTCCGAGGTCCTGGAGTCCGACGGCTGGTTCCACACCGGGGACATCGGCGAGCTGTCCGTCGACGGCTACCTGAAGATCACCGACCGCAAGAAGGACCTGATCAAGACGTCGGGCGGCAAGTACATCGCGCCGGCCGAGGTCGAGGGCCAGTTCAAGGCCGTGTGTCCGTACGTGTCGAACATCCTGGTGCACGGCGCCGACCGGAACTTCTGCACCGCCCTGATCGCGCTCGACGAGCCGGCGATCCTGGAGTGGGCGAAGGAGAACGGCCTCGGCGGCGCCTCCTACGCGGACGTCGTCGCGGCCCCCGCGACCGTGCAGCTCGTCGAGGGCTACGTGCAGGAGCTCAACGAGGGCCTGCAGCGCTGGCAGACCATCAAGAAGTTCAAGCTGCTGCCGCGCGACCTGGACATCGAGCACGGCGAGCTGACCCCGAGCCTGAAGCTGAAGCGCCCGGTCGTCGAGCGGCAGTACAAGGAGCTGCTCGAGGAGATGTACGCGGGCTCCCGCGAGGGCTGAGCCCCGCCGCAGCTGCCGCCCGCGACCGCGCGCGGGCCCCGGACCGCACCGGGGCCCGCGCGCGGAATCGCGCATACCACTCTTGTCACCCGTCCCGGACCGGTTCGGTGACTCGCCGCTTATGAGCGGGCCCGGTCTGTCACTCTGTTCCTGTCGCCTCAGGCGTCCACGCCCGAACAGCCAGGAGCCGAACCGTGGGGTCCATTCCTCTTCAGCGGGAGACCACCTTCAGCACCGGGGACCTGTCCGACCGTCCGTACGACGACGGCCCGGACGAGGTCCGCACCTCGCTGCCCGGCAATCCGCTGGCCCCCGCCGCCGCCCGCCGCTTCGTGCGCGCCCTGTTCGCGGACCGGACCGCGAAGGCGGTCCCGCCCGTCGGCGACCGGCTGGCCGACGACGCGGTCGTCGTCGTCAGCGAGCTCGTCACGAACGCCGTGGTGCACGCCGGCACCGGCGTCGACCTCGTGTGCCGGCGCGACGGCCCCACCGCCGACGGCCCCGCGGGCCTCGTCGTCGAGGTCACCGACCACCACCCCACCCGCGCCGTGCGCACCGACCGTGCGGCCCGCACCCCCGACATCCCCGAGTACGGGCGCGGCCTCCAGCTCGTCGCCTCCCTCGCCGAGGCCTGGGGCATCACCTACCGGCCCGGCACGAAGACCGTCTGGGCCCGGCTGCCCGCCGACGGCACCGAGAGCGCCGAGCCCGCCCCGCAGCCCGCCGCCCGCCCGGACCGCCGCGGGCCGCGCGCC
>NZ_WWIA01000020.1 GCF_009870065.1 Streptomyces sp. SID5785
GACCAGCCGGACCCGCTCCCCGTACAGCACCAGCCGCCCCGGCGGCACCGTGTCGGTGCGCCGGGGCGGCCGGGCCGGGGGCCGGTGGGTCATCGGACGGTGGTCACCCGGTGTTCCTTGAGGGCCGCGCAGTTGGAGCCGGTCACCTGCACGTACACGTTGCCGATGTTGCCGCCCCAGTCCACGCAGTGAGCCTTGCCGTAGACGTACGCGGGGCCCGCGTAGGACGTGTAGGTGCCGTAGTCCTGCGCACCCTCGTCCGTGTCCGCGACGTAGATCCACGCCGACATGTCGGTCTTGGTGCCGGGCGTGCTGCGGATCGTCACGACGCAGTTCTTCCCGTTGGACGCGTTGTACGTCAGGTAGACGGTACCGCGGGAGCCGGTCGGGGCGGAGTTGACGGTCTTGTAGCTGCTGCCGCAGACCTTCTGCGGGGTGGTGTTGGGGGCAGCGGAGGCCGGGGACGCCAGGACCGTGGTGCCCCCGACCGCCAGCGCGCCGAGGGCCGCGGCGGTCAGGACGGATCGGTTGAATCGCATATTTCCCCCATGTGGTCGTTGGAGTGCGCTGTTCGTGATTGGTATGACCCACGACACATCAGGATGGTTGTACCGCTCTGCTCTACCGGTTTCCGCAGTCCGCTTCTTTCCCGCCCGGCACGGGAGTTGACCTCCGGGCGGCGCGGCCGTCACCAGCGCAACGGCAGCCGGCTGAGACCGCGCAGCAGGCTGGGGCGCCAGTCGGGGGCCGGGTCGCCGTCGAGCACGAGGTCCGGGAAGCGGTCGAGGAGGGACCGCAGGGCGAGGGTGGCCTCGAGCCGGGCGAGCGGCGCGCCGAGGCAGTGGTGGATGCCGTGGCCGAACGCGAGGTGGGAGCGGGTCGACGCCGGATCGCGGCGGATGTCGAAGCGCTCGGGGTCGGGGAAGCGGCCCGGGTCGCGGTTGGCCGAGGCGAGGGAGACGACCACGCGTGCGCCCTGGGGGATCGTGGTGCCGGCGACCGTGACGGGTTCGGCCGGGTAGCGGTACGTACCGGCCGGGGTCGGCGGTTCGAAGCGCAGCGCCTCCTCGACCGCGTTCTCCACCAGTGCGGGATCGGCGCGCAGAGCGGCCAGCTGTTCGGGGTGGGTGAGCAGCAGATGGACCGCGTTGGCGATGAGGTTCACGGTCGTCTCGTGGCCGGCGACGAGCAACAGGAAGGCCATGCCGAGGAGTTCCTCGTCGGTGAGGTGATCGCCGCCCTCGTCGTGGGTGCGCACGAGTGCGTGCAGGAGGTCCTGTTCCGCGGCCGTCTCGGTCCGCCGCTTCTCCTCGATGAGTCCGGCGAGGTAGACCGCCATCTCCTGGGCGGCGAGGCCGGAGGCCTCCGGCTCCCCGATGGTGAGGATCTTCGCGGTCCAGGCGCGGAAGGTGTCGTGGTCGACGCCGGGCACACCGAGCAGTTCGCAGATGACGGTCAGCGGCAGGGGGAAGGCGAACGCGTCGATGAGGTCGGCGCGCCCCGCCGGCTCCATGGCGTCGAGAAGGTCGTCGGCGGCCTCCTGGACGCGCGCCCGGAGGGCCTTGATCCGGCGCGCGGTGAACTCGCGGGCGACCAGGGAGCGCAGCCGGGTGTGGTCGGGCGGGTCGACCTGGAGCATGTTGCGGCCGATGGAGTAGAGGCCGTCGCTGTCGTACTCGTCGGAGTGGCGTACGTCGTGGCGCATCCGCGGATCGGCGAGGGCGGCGCGCGCCTCCTCGTAACCGAGGATCATCCACGCGGTGTCCCCGGTCGGGAAGCGGACGTGGTGGACGGGTCCACGCTCGCGCAGGGCGCGGAACGCGGTGTACGGGTCGGCGGCGAAGTCCGCGGTCCAGGCCGCAAGTTCCTCGGTGTGCTGTGCAGGCATGACACACTCCCTTCAAAACGGGGACCACTCCCCGTTTGGTCCACGGCGACCTTAACAGGAAGGGGGAGCACGCCACAGGCGGCGTCGGGCGCCCTGCCGAGCGACCGGCGGGCAGGCACGAAAGAGGCCCGAGCGAGACGCTCGGGCCGGTGGCGGACGCAGACGACGGGGCCGGAGCCGGGGCGGAGGCTGTCGCCCCGCTCCGGCTCCGGCCCCGGTCGGTCGGTCGGTCGGTCGGTGGTACTGGATCGGTCAGGAGTCTCCCCCGTCGGACTCGCCCTAGCTCAGCGTCTTCAGCGCCGCCGCGTCGTACGGCGTCAGCTCGTCGAAGCGGCCGCCCAGGACCTTCGCCGCCCACTGCGGGTCCTGGAGCAGCGCACGGCCGACGGCCACCATGTCGAACTCGTCGCGCTCGAGGCGGTCGAGGAGGTCGTCGATGCCCTGGACCGGGGCACCCTCGCCCGCGAAGGCGCGGAGGAAGTCGCCGTCGAGGCCGACCGAGCCGACGGTGATGGCGGGCTTCCCGGTGAGCTTCTTCGTCCAGCCGGCCAGGTTCAGGTCCGAGTCGTCGAACTCGGGCACCCAGTAGCGGCGGGTCGAGGCGTGGAACGCGTCGACACCGGCCGCGGCGAGCGGTGCGAGGATCGCCTCCAGCTCCTCCGGGGTCTCGGCGAGCCGGGCGTCGTAGGCCTCCTGCTTCCACTGGGAGTACCGGAAGATCACGGGGAACTCGGGCGAGACGACGGCGCGGACCGCGGCCACGATCTCGGCCGCGAAGGCGGTGCGGGCCACGGCGTCGCCGCCGTAGGCGTCCGTGCGGCGGTTGGTCCCGGCCCACAGGAACTGGTCGAGGAGGTACCCGTGCGCGCCGTGCAGCTCGACGCCGTCGAAGCCGATGCGCTCGGCGTCGCGGGCGGCGTCGGCGAACGCCCCGATGACGTCGTCGAGGTCGCGCCGCGTCATGGCCTTGCCGGTGCCCTCGGTGCCGTCGACGCGGATGCCGGAGGGGCCGACGGCGGGCGCGTCGGCGAAGGGCGGCTCGCCCTGCTTGCGCACCATGCCGATGTGCCACAGCTGGGGCACGATCGTGCCGCCCGCCGCGTGCACGTCCGCGGCGACCTCGGCCCAGCCCGCGAGCTGCTCCTCGCCGTGGAACCGCGGCACGCGGTCGCTCTGCCCGGCCGAGTCGTGACCGACGTAGGTGCCCTCGGTGACGATCAGGCCCACACCCGCGGCGGCGCGGCGGGCGTAGTACGACCGCACGTCCTCGCCGGGCACGCCTCCCGGGGAGAACATGCGAGTCATCGGCGCCATCGCGATGCGGTTCGGGACGGTCAGCCCGTTCAGCGCGACGGGCCGGGAAAGAATCTCGGCCGCACGGGAGGCGGGGGACTCGGTGACGGTCACGGGATGCTCCTCGCAAGTACTTGACAACCTAGATGCTTGAGAACCTCAGGCAATGAGATGACGGTAGATCCGGATATTTGAGATCGTCAAGTTTCATCGGTAGGGTGTACGTCATGACCGGACTCTCCCGCCTCGACACCGAGCGGCTCATGGAGCTGCTCTCGGTGTCCCTCGGCGCGTACTACGGCGACTTCACGGTCGCGGCGGCGAGCGAGAGCCTCACGGCGAGCCAGGGCCGGGCGCTCACCGTCCTGCGCCGCGGCCCGGCCGCGATGCGCGCCCTGGCCTCGACCCTGACCTGCGACGCGTCGAACATCACGGGGATCGTGGACCGGCTGGAGAAGCGCGGCCTCGTGCGCCGCGAGCCCAGCGCCTCCGACCGGCGCGTCAAGAACGTCGTCCTGACCGCCGAGGGCGAGCGGGTGACCGACGCGATCCGCGCCCGGATGCGCGCCACCCAGGACGGCCTCGACCGGCTCGACGACGCGGACCGCGAGCGGCTCGCCGAGCTGCTCGAGCGGGTCTTCCTCGCCCCGCCCCAGGGCTGAGCGGCCAGGGGGCGCGGTGCGGGATCAGCGCGCGACGCCCTCCATGAGATCCCAGAAGCGGTCGACCACCCGCTCGAGGTAGGCACGGCCCTGCTCCCCCGAGGCCGCGGCACCGGCGGCCCGGCTCAGCGTGGCCGTCATCAGGTGCTGGTACTCCTGGTGCATCGTGCGCAGCGGGTCCTCGAGCGCCCGGCGCTCGATGCCGGTCACCTTCGCCAGCGCCCGCGCGTGGGCCTGCCAGCGGGTGCTCACCGCGTCCCCCAGGAGCTCGGCGAGCCGGCCGTTGTGCCCGGTGACCGCCATCCGGTCGCGCGCCGACAGACCGAGCACGGAGGCGAGCGCCGCCGTCTGCCGGGCGCCGCCGGTCCAGACGCCGGTCCGCTCGGCCTCCTCGTAGGCGTCGACGTCCATGCCGATCACCCGGGCCACGTCCGCGGCGGCGTACCCACGGATGAGCCGGTGCTCGCGCAACGCCCTCGGGGTGCCGATGAGTTGGGTCGCGTCGCACCACAACACGCTGGCCAGTGCGGTCAGTTCGGCGGGGCTCGGGGCGGCGAGGCCACGCTCCCAGGCGGTCACCGTGTCAGGGGTGACGTGCCCCATGCCGAACGAGGCACGCAGGCCGTGCGCGACATGGCCCGGGGCCATGCCGAGGGACTCGCGGATGCGGCGGGCGGCGACGGCGTCGAAGGGCGGCGGCGGGTCATGGGGGGAGGGGGCTCCAGGCACAGCCGGGATGATAGAGACACCGGTGCGTTCTGGCTACTGTGCGTTCTGTCGAGCGCACATTTTGTGGAAGTCGCCGACAACGGCCCCGCCCCGCCGGACCCGGACCGCGGTCCGGTCGCAGGATCTCCATAACATCCTTGCAACCATTGGGAGTTGCTCCGGATCCCGCCCCCGCCGGTGGGGCGCCTTCCGTATGATCCGCAGCACTTCGCATGTGCGTTCGCGCAGCACGTTCCTGATGCCGTCGTCAGAGGATCCTCCCAGGAGCTCCCCGAGTACCCCTGATTCCGGATGCGTTCGCGCGCCCGCCTGCGTGCCGTCCCCCCAGTCATGCGCAGATCCTGGAGAGTCATGAATTCCCCCAGCGCGACCGGCGCGCCGTACGACGCGCACTCCCGACCCGGCGACTCGCCCCGCTCCCCCGGCGGCCCGCTCGACCGCTACTTCCGTATCAGCGAGCGCGGTTCGACGTACGGGCGCGAGATACGCGGCGGAATCGCCACGTTCTTCACGATGGCGTACATCCTCGTGCTCAACCCGATCATCCTGAGCGGGGCCGAGGACAAGACCGGGGCGCAGCTCGACCCGGCGCAGCTGGTCACGGCCACCGCACTGGTGGCGGCCGTCATGACGATCATCATGGGCGTCGGCGGCAACCTCCCGCTGGCGCTGGCCGCGGGCCTCGGTCTGAACGCCGTGGTCGCCTTCCAGCTCGCCCCGTTGATGACGTGGGACGACGCGATGGGCCTGATCGTCCTCGAGGGGCTCATCATCTGCGTGCTCGTGCTGACCGGGCTGCGCGAGGCCGTCATGCACGCCATCCCGCAACCGCTCAAGCAAGCGATCAGCGTCGGCATCGGTCTGTTCATCGCGTTCATCGGCTTCGTCGACGCCGGGTTCGTCACGCGCATCCCGGACGCCGCGCAGACCACCGTGCCGGTGCAGCTCGGCACCGGCAGCCTGACCGGGTGGCCGATGCTCGTCTTCGCCCTCGGGCTCGTGCTGACGATCGTGCTGCTCGCCCGCAAGGTCAAGGGCGCGATCCTGATCAGTATCGTCGCGATGACCGTCCTCGCGGTCGTGCTCGACAAGGCGGCCGACATCAAGACCTGGGGGCTGACCACGCCCTCGCTGCCGGACACCGTCGTGGACTCCCCCGACTTCGGGCTGCTCGGGCACTTCGATGTGTTCGGCGCGTTCGGCCAGGTCAGCGTCGTCACCGTCCTGCTGCTCGTCTTCACGCTGATCCTGTCGGACTTCTTCGACACCATGGGCACGGTCGTCGGTGTCACCGCCGAGGCCGGTCTCCTCGACGAGCGCGGCCAGGTCCCGAACCTCGGCCGGGTCCTCCTCATCGACGGCGCGGCCGCCGTCGCGGGCGGCGCCGCGTCGGCCTCGTCCTCGACGACGTACATCGAGTCGGCGGCGGGCGTCGGCGAGGGCGCCAGGACCGGGTTCGCCAACCTGTTCACCGGCGGTCTGTTCGCCCTCGCGCTGTTCCTGACACCCGTGCTCACCATCGTGCCGCTGCAGGCCGCCGCGCCCGCCCTCGTGGCCGTGGGCTTCCTGATGATGACGCAGGTCAAGCACATCGACTGGGACCGCTACGACATCGCCATCCCGGCGTTCCTGACGATCGCGGTCATGCCGTTCACGTACTCCATCACCAACGGTATCGGCGCCGGCTTCCTCGCCTACGTCATCATCAAGACCGCGCTCGGCAAGGCGCGCGAGGTCCACTGGCTGCTGTGGGGCACGTCGGCGCTCTTCCTCGTCTACTTCGCCATCGACCCGATCGAGCAGCTCGTCGGCGCCAAGTAGCCGCCCCACCGACGCGACGAGGGGGCCCGGCGCTGTGCCGGGCCCCCTCGTCGCGGGGTGGCGCAGGCGCCCGGCCGGGCCGCCCGGGCGGCGGATATCCTGGCGTCATGGCGGACAGAACCGGCGGAGAGCCGCAGATCGACGGACGCTCCACCCGCTGGGACGAGCACAAGGCACAGCGTCAGGTCGAGTTGGTGGACGCGGCCGTCGCGCTCATCGAGGAGGAGGGCGGCGCCCGCTTCCGCGTCCAGCGGCTGGCCGAGCGCGTGGGACTGCCCCGCTCGGTCCTCTACCGGCACTTCAAGGACCGTGCCGCGCTCGACGAGTTGATCCGGCGCCGGGTGGTCGAGTCGTTCATGCGCAGGATGGAGCCGACGCTCACCTTCGAGGGCACCGTCGAGGAAGCCGTGCACCGCGTGGTGGGCGCGCACCTGGACTGGGTGGCCCAGCACCCCCGGCTGTACGTGTACATGGGCGTCGGGGAGCACGCGATGGGCGACGGGTCCCTGGTCGCGGACACCAAGACGGGCATCGCGCTGCTGCTCGGCGAGCGCTTCGAGCAGATCCTCGACGCGCTCGGCATCCAGGGCGCGCCGATCCGTTCGGTGGCGGTCGGGATCGTCGGGTTCGTCGACAGCGCGGTCAACCAGTGGATGCGCGACCCCGAGCGCGAGCTGTCCGAGGCTGCGCTGCGTGCGATGCTCTGCCGCTCGGTGTGGGCCGTGCTCGACGCGACGCTGCGCGACCTGGGCGTGGAGC
>NZ_WWIA01000183.1 GCF_009870065.1 Streptomyces sp. SID5785
TGCCGCGCTCGTCGTCCTCGACGCGGACACGGCGCTGGCCGTCGGCGTCGCGGTGGCCTTCGGGGACGTGGGCGCGTGGTGCGGCGGCACGGCCCTGGGCCGCTCGGGTCCGCCGGCCCGGCCGCTCTCCGCGCTCTCCCCTCACAAGACCTGGGCCGGGGTCGTGGGCGCGGCCGCCGCGACGGCCGGCGCTCTCGCCGCGGTGGGGGCCTTCTCCCTCGTGCTGTGGGCCGCGGTACTGGCCGGCGCGGTGCTCGGCGACCTCGTCGAGTCGATGGTCAAGCGGGAGTCGGGCGTGAAGGACGCGGGCTCCTGGCTGCCGGGCTTCGGCGGCCTCCTCGACCGGATCGACTCCCTGCTCCTCGCGCTGCTCCTGGTGACGGCGGCGGGGGTGACGGCGTGACCGGGCCGGCGCGCGCGGCGGCGACACCGCGCACCGACCGGGCCGACCGAGCCGGCACCCGGCCGCGCGGTCCCGTGCCCGGCGGGTTCGCGGCGCGGGTGCGGCGCGGGCTGTGGCGCGGCGTGCTCACCGTCACGGGCGGGGTCGAGACGCGCGGGCGGCTGCCGCGGGGCGGCTGCGTCGTGGTCGCCAACCACACCTCGCACGCCGACACGGCCGCGCTCCTCGCCGCGCTCGACGCCCGGCACGCCCCGGCGATCGGGGCGGCGGCCGACTACTGGTTCGCGTCCCGGTTCCGGGCCCGGATCTGCCGGAGGCTCGCGGCCGGGTTCCCGGTGCGGCGCTCGGGCGGCGGCATGGACGACCTGCTCGCGCACGTGCCCGCGCTGCGGGCGGGCGGCGCGGTCGTCCTCTTCCCCGAGGGGACGCGCGGCCGGGACGGGGCGCTCGGGGCGTTCCACAAGGGGGCGCTGGTGCTGGCCAGGGAGGCGGGGGTGCCCGTCGTCCCGGTCGGCATCGCCGGGACCGGGCGGCTGCTGCCCAAGCACGGGCGGCTGCGTCCGGCGCTCGTCCGGGTGCGGATCGGCGCCCCGCTGCCGGCGGCCACGACCCCGCAGGCGGCGCGCGACGCGGTGGCAGCGCTGCACGACCGCACGGTCGCGGAGCCGCTCGCCGACTCCGCCGTCCGCAAGCGCGTGGCCCGTCTCGCCGGCTCCCGGCGGGGTCTCGTACTGGCCTTCGGCTGGGCGCTGGCGGAGGCCCTGAGCTGGCCGCTGATGCCGGAGCTGCTGCTCGCGGCGGTGTGCGTGGCGGCACCGCGCCGGGCCCTGAAACTGTCGCTGGCGGCGCTCGCCGGAAGCCTCGCGGGCGGCGTGCTCGCCCTCCAGCTGGCCGCGTCCGGCGTCGGGCTTCCCGCGCCCCTGACGACGGACCGGATGCGCACGGAGGTCCGGCACGAGCTGGTCGCGGAGGCCGCGGGCGCGGTGCGCCACCAGCCGTGGAACGGCATCCCGTTCAAGGTCTACGCGAAGGAGGCGGGTCACGCGCAGGTGCCGCCCGGCGACTTCCTCGCGGCGGCGGCCCGGGCCCGCGGCACCCGCACCCTCACGGTCGGTCTCGCCTTCGGCGCCTTCGGCTTCCTCGCCCACCGCCACCGGCGCCGCTACGGCACGTACCTGCTGCTGCTCGGCGGCGGCTTCACGGCGGGCCTGACGATGATCGTGACCGGGTGGGCCTGACCGGTACTCCCGGCTCCCGCCGGGTCCGGGGACGACACCGCCCCCGGCCGGGGTGGGGCCCAGGACCGGGGGCGGGAGCGCGGGGCGGGCCGTCGGGCCCGCCGGGCGGGCGTCAGCCCATGTGCGGGTACGTGTAGTCGGTCGGCGGGACCAGCGTCTCCTTGATGGCGCGGGTCAGCGTCCAGCGCATCAGGTTCTGCGGGGCGCCGGCCTTGTCGTTCGTACCGGAGGCGCGGCCGCCACCGAACGGCTGCTGGCCGACGACGGCGCCGGTCGACTTGTCGTTGATGTAGAAGTTGCCCGCGGCGTAGCGGAGCTTCTCCATCGTGGCCGCGGCGGCGGCGCGGTCGTTGGCGATGACCGAGCCGGTCAGCGCGTAGTCGGACGCCGACTCCATCTGCTCCAGCATGGCGTCGTACTGGTCGTCCTCGTAGACGTGGACGGCGAGGAACGGGCCGAAGTACTCGGTCTTGAAGACCTCGTTCTCCGGGTCCGAGCACTCGACGACGGTCGGGCGCACGAAGTAGCCGACGGAGTCGTCGTACGTGCCGCCCGCGATGATCGTGCAGCGGTCGTCGGCCTTGGCCCGGTCGATCGCGGCCTTGTTCTTGGCGAACGAGCGGTCGTCGATCAGGGCGCCGATGAAGTTCGACAGGTCGGTGACGTCACCCATCTTGATGGCGTCGACCTCGGCCGCGAACTCCTCCTTGAACCCGTCGTTCCAGATGGACGCCGGGACGTAGGCGCGCGAGGAGGCGGAGCACTTCTGGCCCTGGAACTCGAAGGAGCCGCGGGTCAGGGCCGTCTTGAGGACGGCGCGGTCGGCGCTCGGGTGGGCGACGACGAAGTCCTTGCCGCCGGTCTCGCCGACGAGGCGCGGGTAGGTGCGGTACTTCTCGATGTTGGTGCCGACCGTCTTCCACAGGTGCTGGAAGGTCTTGGTCGAGCCCGTGAAGTGGATGCCCGCGAGGTCACGGTGGTTGAGGGCCACCTCGGAGACGGCGAGGCCGTCGCCGGTCACCAGGTTGATGACGCCCTTGGGCAGGCCGGCCTCCTCCAGGAGCTGGAGGAGCAGGACGGCGGCGTGCGTCTGCGTCGGGGACGGCTTCCAGACCACCACGTTGCCCATGAGGGCGGGCGCGGTGGGCAGGTTGCCCGCGATGGCCGTGAAGTTGAACGGCGTGATCGCGTAGACGAAGCCCTCGAGCGGGCGGTGGTCCATGCGGTTCCACACGCCGGTCGAGTTCGCCGGCGGCTGCTCGGCGAGCAGGTTGCGGGCGTAGTGGACGTTGAAGCGCCAGAAGTCGACGAGCTCGCACGGGGTGTCGATCTCGGCCTGCTGGGCGGTCTTCGACTGGCCGAGCATCGTGGAGGCGGCCATGGTCTCGCGCCACGTGGTCGAGAGCAGCTCGGCGGCGCGCAGGATGATCGCGGCGCGGTCGTCGAAGGACATGGCGCGCCAGGCCGGGGCGGCGGCCAGGGCGGCGTCGACCGCGTCCTGGGCGTCCTGCTCGGTGGCGTTGGCGTACGTGCCGATGACGGCCTTGTGGTTGTGGGGCTGCACGACGTCGAAGCGCTCGCCGCCACCCATCCGACGGACACCGCCGATGGTGCAGGGCAGCTCGATCGGGTTCTCGGCCAGCTCCTTGAGCTTGGCCTCCAGGCGGGCACGCTCCGGGGATCCGGGGGCGTAACCGTGCACCGGCTCGTTCACCGGGGCGGGGACCTGGGTCACGGCGTCCAGGGTCATGGTTCCGTATCTCCTTCGGGGGTCGGGGAGTTACCGGGAGGTTCCGGGGTGGCGGGGTGGCGGTGGCGGCTGCGGCCGGGCTCAGTTCTTGGTGAGGATCGAGCGGCCGAAGAAGAGCAGGTTCGCGGGCTTCTCGGCGAGCCGGCGCATGAAGTAGCCGTACCAGTCGGTGCCGTACGCGGTGTAGACGCGCATGCGGTGTCCCTCGGCGGCGAGCCGCAGGTGCTCGTCGCTGCGGATGCCGTACAGCATCTGGAACTCGTACTCGTCGAGCTTGCGCCCGGCGCGCCGGGCGAGCTCCTGCGCGATGGAGATGAGGCGCGGGTCGTGGGACCCGATCATCGGGTACCCGTCCCCCTCCATGAGGATGCGCGTGATGCGGACATAGGCCTTGTCGATCTCGGCCTTGTCCTGGAACGCGACCTCGGCGGGCTCCTTGTAGGCGCCCTTCACGATGCGGACGCGGCTGCCGGCGGCGGCCAGGCGGCGGGCGTCGTCCTCGGTGCGGAAGAGGTAGGCCTGGATGACGCAGCCGGTCTGCGGGAAGTCCTTCCGCAGCTCCTCGTGGATGGCGAACATCGAGTCCAGGGTGGTGTGGTCCTCGGCGTCCAGCGTGACGGTCGTGCCGATCGCGGCGGCGGCCTCGACGACCGGGCGGACGTTGGCGAGGGCGAGCTCGTGGCCGCCCTCCAGCGCCTGTCCGAACATGGACAGCTTGACGGACATCTCGGCGCGGGTGCCGAGGCCCAGTTCCTTCAGGCGTCCGACGAGCTCGAGGTAGGCGTCGCGGGCGGCGGAGGCCTGCTCGGGGGTGGTGATGTCCTCCCCGACGACGTCGAGGGTGACCTCGAGGCCCTTCGCGGCGGCGTCCTCGATCACGGGCACGACGTCGTCGACGGACTCACCGGCGATGAACCGGTCGACGACCTGCTTGGTGCCCGGCGCCGCCGACACGAAGGAACGCATCTTGTCGCTGCGCGACGCGGCGAGGATCAAGGGAGCCAGCACGGGGCACCTCCACGAAGCGTGAGTTGTTGAGCGCACCGCCTCTTACGCGTAGCGCAACAAAGCACGACGAAACAGGAACGGCACGGAGAACCACCGTGAAATCTAAGGATCCCTCCGATCCTGTGCCATCGACAGCTGTCACGCATCTGTGGCCGCCACCTCAGACATCTGTATGAAGGGGCGGCCGGGGTGGGTGAGAATGGCGGGGTGAAGGGCGACTACCAGGAACTGGTCGACGAGATCTCGGCGCTGCTCGGCGCCCCGGCGACCCTCGAGAACCGGGACTTCCGGCTGATCGCGTTCGGTACGCAGATCAGCGGCGACGACAGCGACTTCGACGCGTCGGCGCTCGACCCGGTCCGCACCCGCTCGATCCTGACGCGGGGCTCCACGCCCGCCGTCCGCGCCTGGTTCGAGGGCTTCGGCATCGCCCGTGCCACGGAGCCCGTCCGCATCCCCGCGACCCCGGAGGCCGGGGTGTACCGCGGCCGCGTCTGCCTGCCCGTGCGCCACCGGGGCATCGTCCTCGGCTACGTGTGGCTGCTCGACGACGACCCGGGGCCGACGCAGGAGCAGCTCGACGCGGCGATGGAGGTGGCCGGCCGGATCGGCGCCCAGCTCGCCGACGAGGCGCAGGCGGGCGCCGACCTGACCCGCGAGTTCCACTCGGTGCTGACCGCCGAGCGGGGCTGGCAGCGCGACATGGCGGTGGCGGCGCTGCGCACGGCCCTCGGGGCGCGCGCGGAGGGCCTGCACACGGTGGTCTGCGTGGCGCCCTGGCCGTCGGCGGACCCGGACGACGCGCCCTCGGTCCGTACGCTGCCCGCGGCGGACGCGCTGTGCACGGTGCCCTGGGGTGCGACCGGGCAGTGCCTCGCGCTCCTGGTGCGGCTGCGCTCCTCGGAGGTGCTCACCCCCGCGCTGACGGCGGCGGCGAAGCTGCGCTCCCGCGCCGGTACGGCACCGGTGGCGGCCGGGGTCGGCGCGCCCCGCACCGATCTGGCGGAGCTCGCGGCGGCCTGGCAGGAGGCGACGGCCGCGACGCGCACGGCGCTGGCGGACCCGCGGCTCGGTCCTGACGCGCAGTGGTCGGAGATCGGGCCCTACCGGCTGCTGACCGCGCTGCCCGCGGAGGCCGCGCACGACCCGGTGATCGCGCCGCTGCTGGCGCCCGCGCACCGGCAGCTGGCGCACACCGCCGAGGTGTTCCTGGACTGCGCCGGGCAGGCGGGCCGGGCGGCCGCGGCCCTCGGCATCCACCGCCAGACCCTCTACTACCGCCTCTCGCGCGTCGAGCAGCTCACGGGGCTCGACCTGGACGAGGGCGAGGACCGGCTGCTGCTGCACATGGGGCTCAAGGCGTCCCGGCTGTGACCGGGGCCCGGCGGCTCAGCCGGCGGGCCGCTCCGTCTGCCGGGTCCCGTCGATCAGCCGCCGCATGCCCTCGGTCAGTTCGTCGGCGTCCGGCGCGGTCTCCGGGTCGAGCATGTACTGCGAGATGAGGCCGCTCATCAGCGTCATGTAGAGCTTGCCGAGGGTGTCGACGCTCGGGTCGTCCGCGTCCGGTTCCTCGCCGCCCTGGAACATGGGGATGACGCCGCTGCCGCCCTCGCGCTGGGACTTCGCCACGATGTCGCGCACGTCGGGCATCTTGTCCCGGATCACGACGAGTTCCATGCCGAGGTGCCAGATGGAGCCCGGCTTCCCCATCGCCTCGATGACGTTGGACCACACCTCGCGGAAGCGCTCCAGCGAGCCGTCGGGTGTGGTGAAGCCGCCGACGCCCTCGAAGTCGTCGGCGTGCTCCTCGACGAGGGCGAGGTAGGCCTGCGCGAGGAGCGCGTCCTTCGACCCGTAGTGGTATCCGATCGAGGCCAGGTTGGCCCCGGACTCCTTGACGATGTCGCGCGCGGTGGTGCGCGCGAAGCCCTTCTCCTGGAGGCAGCGCTTGGCGCCTTCGAGCAGGTCTTCCTTGTGTCCCATGGCTCCACCCTAACCAGATCCCAGACGACTGTCTTATACATTCGTTCTAGACAAGCGTATAAGACAGCCGTACAGTCACTGTCATGACGAACTCGCCGAGCACCACCTCCCCGTCCGCCGCCCGCGCGGGGCGCAAGGAATGGACCGCCCTCGCCGTCCTGATGCTGCCGCTGCTCCTCGTCTCCATGGACGTCTCGGTCCTCTACTTCGCGATCCCCGCGATCAGCGCGGACCTCCAGCCGACCGGCACCCAGCAGCTGTGGATCTTCGACATCTACGCGTTCGTGCTCGCCGGACTGCTCATGACGATGGGCTCGCTCGGCGACCGCATCGGCCGCCGCAGGCTCCTCCTGATCGGCGCCGCCGCGTTCGGCACGGCCTCCGCGGTGGCCGCGTACGCGAACAGCGCGGAGACCCTCATCGCGGCCCGCGCGCTCCTCGGGATCGGCGGCGCGACGCTCATGCCGTCCACCATGGCGATCATCCGCACGATGTTCACCGACGCCGGCCAGCGCGCGAAGGCGATCGGCCTGTGGTCGGCCGTGATGACCGGCGGCGTCGCGCTCGGCTCCGTGATGAGCGGCGTCCTCGTCGAGTACTTCTGGTGGGGCTCGGTCTTCCTGGTCAACCTGCCCGCGATGGTGCTGCTCCTCGTCCTCGGCCCGTTCCTGCTGCCGGAGTCCAGGAACCCCGAGCCCGGCCGCTTCGACCTCATGAGCGTGCCGCTGTCGATGGCCGCCGTGCTGCCCGTCATCTACGGCATCAAGGAGATCCCCTCCGAGGGCTGGGACGTGCGCTACGCCGCCTCGATCGCCGTGGGCCTGCTGTTCGCCGTCCTGTTCGTCCGGCGCCAGCGCACCGCGAAGTCCCCGCTGATCTCCCCCGCCCTGTTCCGCGGCCGCGGCTTCGCCCCCGCCGTCGTCCTGAACCTCGTCTCCTCCTTCGGCATGATGGGCTCGGCGTACTTCACCACGCAGTACCTGCAGTCCGTCCTGGGCAAGAGCCCCATGTCGGCCGCCCTGTGGTCGCTGCTGCCCACCGTCCTGGTCGGCGTCGCGGCCCCCGTCTCCGCCCAGCTCGTCGCCAAGGGCGTGCACCGCGCCCACGTCGTCGCCGGCGGGTTCACCGTCGCCGCCTGCGGCTACGGGATGCTGGCCCTCGCCGGCACCGACGCCCTGTGGCTCGTCCTGGCCGGCGCCGGCGTCCTCGCCTCCGGCATCGTCACCGTGATGTCCCAGATGATGGACCTGGCCCTCGGCACCGTCCCGGTCCGGCACTCCGGCTCGGCCGCATCGCTCCTGGAGACCGGCGCCGAGTTCGGCGGCGCCCTGGGCATGGCCGTCCTCGGCTCCATCGGCACCGCCGTCTACCGGCACGGCATCCCGTCCGACGCCCCGGCCGCCGCCCACGAGACGCTCGGCGGCGCGCTGGCCGTCGCGGGCGGGCTGCCCGGCGACGCGGGCCGGGCCCTGGCCTCCGTGGCGCGGCAGGCCTTCACCGACGGGATGCACGCGGCGGCCCTCGCCGGTGCGGTGCTGCTCGTCGCCGCCGCGGTCCTCGCCGTGACCACCCTGCGCACGATCCACGTCCGCGACGCACAGCCGGAGGGCGAGGCCGCACCCTCCGAGGCGGCACCGTCCGAGGCCGCACCCTCCGAGGCCGCACCGTCCGACGCGACCGCCGAGTCCGCAGATCCCGGACTGGCCCGGTCCGCCGAGGCGACGGCCTGAGCACCTGCCCCGCACGTCGCGCACCACCCCGCCCCCTGCCGGGCGGGCCGGAGGACACCGGCCCGCCCGGCACCGTCGCGCCCGCGGAAGGGCTCGCAAGAACGCCCAGGGAGAGAACGGGGAGCCGTGCCAGGATGGGCACGTGGCACAGACATTCGGTACGCCGTTCATCGGCCGCGGGGACGAACTCGCCCGCCTCACCGGCGTCCTCGACGGGGCCGCGGGCGGCGATCCGCGCGCCGTCCTCGTCGCCGGGGACGCGGGCGTCGGCAAGACCCGCACCCTGACGGAGGCCGCCGCGCACGCGGCCGCCTCCGGCACGACCGTCCTGACCGGCCACTGCGTGGACCTGGGCGACGTAGGCCTGCCGTACCTGCCGTTCACCGAGATCCTCGGCGCCGCGGCCA
>NZ_WWIA01000184.1 GCF_009870065.1 Streptomyces sp. SID5785
TGAGCGGCTTGCGGGAGACGGTCGTGCCGGGCAGCCGGTACGGGTCCACGGTCGGCCAGTAGCCGTCGCTGTACTGCCCGCCGCCGTCGCTGTCGCCCGCGGCCCACCAGGACAGGAGGCCCGAACCGGTGTGCCAGCCGCGGACGTTCTCGCCGTTGCCGGTCTCGTAGAACGTGATGGCCTTCGAGGACATCGCGACCGAGGCGGTGTACCGGGTCGAACGGTGTGCCACCCGGGCCATCGCCGGGAAGACCCGGTGCCCGGTCGGCTCGGGGGCCGCCTTCACGCCGCCGTCGGCGAGCAGCGCCGTCACCCGGGAGAGGGCGGCGACACCGAGCGTGCGGCCCGTCGTCACGTCGCTGTACCGGTCGCGGGTGAACCAGCCCTTCGCGAGGCCCTGCCAGCGGGCGTTCTCCTGCGCGCTCGCGCCCTGTCCGAGCAGCAGGACCGAGGCGATGACCGCGTGCCCGCGGGTGTGGTCGTCCTGCTGCACCTTGAGGGGGTCACCCGCGACGAGTCCACGACTGATCGCCCGCCCCGACACGTTGTCGACCATCAGCCCGTCGTGCAGGAACGGCGCGTACGCGTCCTCGACGGAGTCCAGGAAGATCTGCCGCTTGCCGTCCGTGATCGCCCACGTCGAGCCGCCGAGCAGCGCGAACAGCTTGCTCAGTCCGTCGATGAGCACCGCGCCGTAGGACCCGGTGTACGGCACGTAGGTGTGCTGGATGAGCGAGCCGTCGGCGTAGAGCCCGTCGCCCGAGGTCACGTACGGGAAGACGGGCGACACGGCGTCGCGGGCGAGGGCGACCTTCGCCGCGGTGCCGTCGAGGATGCCGCGCAGGGCGAGGACCCGGCACAGGTCGATGCGGTTGGCTCCCGTGCTGGTGCCGGTGTACTCGGCGACGAGGGAGTCCGGCACGAAGTGGTCGATCGCCTCGACCGCGGCGGTGATCCGCTCCGTGCCGAGCCGGTCGTACAGCAGGATCGCGATGTCGAGGAGCCGCTGCGGGGCGCCGATCTGGAAGTTGTACCAGTTGCCGTACGCGGCCCGGGACGCGTTGTAGACCTGCGTGCTCAAGTGGTCCACGGCGGTGAGCAGGTCCGCCTCGAGGGCGGCGTCGCCGGTGAGACCGGTGCCCGGCTGGCAGTAGGCCTCGGCCATGACCCGGACGCGCTCGTAACTCGTCTGGATCTTCTCGGAGTAGGCGTACGACTCGGTGTCCGTGTCGGGGTCCGGGTCGCCGAACACGGCGTCCGGCCACAGCGACCCGTCCGCCGGGGCCATCGCCTCCTGCCAGCCGCGGGCCTGGGCGCCCAGCGAGGCGAGCTTCGTACGGAAGGGCTCGGCGGTCGGGCTGAAGCCCTCGCCGAGGTAGAGCGCCCGCCACTTCGCCCGCAGGGCGGCGAACTCGTCGTCGGCCGCCGCGCCTCCCGTGCCGGCCGCCGACGGGGCGCCGACGGCCGCCGAAGCGGCCTGGTGCGGGAGTCCGGCGGTGACCAGGGCGGCACCGGCCGCGGTGGTCCCGGCGAGGAATCCGCGCCGGGACCAGGGGGAGCGCGCGGAGGGGATCTGGGGCGTCATGGAGGACTCCGGGAGGCTCGGGGATCCGCTGGGAGTAAGCGGTTTCTAGCACCCGGTGTTCCAAACGCTCAAGAGAAGCAACCGAATTGATCGTTTCGATCGTTCCCGCGGTGCGGGCGAGCCGGCGGACGGCGCAGGGGCCGGTTCAGGCGGCGACCCAGACCGTCGTGATGTTGCAGAACTCCTTGATGCCGTGGCCCGAGAGCTCCCGCCCGTACCCGGAGCGCTTGGCCCCGCCGAAGGGCAGCGCCGGGTGCGAGGCCGTCATGCCGTTCACGAAGACGCCGCCCGCCCCGCTGTCCCGGGCGAACCGCTCGATCTCCTCCTCGTCGCCGGTCCACAGGTTCGAACTCAGGCCGAACGGCGTGTCGTTGGCCAGCGCGATCGCCGCCTCCAGGTCCGGGACCCGGTACAGCGTCGCGACCGGGCCGAACGTCTCCTCGCGGTGGATCCGCATCTCGGGCGACACATCGGCCAGGACCGTCGGCGCGTAGAACCAGCCGTGCCGGTCTATCCCGTCCGGCCGCTGCCCGCCGCAGAGCACGGTCGCCCCGCTCTCCACCGCCTCGTCGACCAGCTCCTCGAGGTCCGTCCGTCCCTGCTCGGTGGCGAGCGGCCCGATCTCGGTCTCCTCCTCCAGCGGATCGCCGACCCGCAGCGCCCGCATGCCGGCCACGAACTCCTCCCGGAACTGCTCGAACACGTCCTCGTGCACGATGAACCGCTTCGCGGCGATGCACGACTGGCCGTTGTTCTGCACCCGCGCCGTCACCGCCGTCCGCGCCGCCTTCGCGACGTCCGCCGACGGCATGACCACGTACGGGTCGCTGCCGCCCAGCTCCAGGACCGTCTTCTTGACCTCGTCGCCCGCGATGGCCGCCACCGAACGGCCCGCCGGTTCGCTCCCGGTCAGCGTCGCGGCCGCCACCCGCTCGTCCCGCAGCACGCCCTCGACCGCGCCCGAACCGATGAGCAGTGTCTGGAAGCACCCCTCGGGGAACCCGGCCCGCCGGAACAGCTCCTCGAGGTACAGCGCGGTCTGCGGGACGTTCGACGCGTGCTTGAGCAGCCCCACGTTGCCCGCCATGAGCGCGGGTGCGGCGAACCGCACGACCTGCCACAGCGGGAAGTTCCACGGCATCACCGCGAGCACCACGCCCAGCGGCCGGAAACGCACCTCGGCCCGGGCCGCGCCCGAGTCCTTCACGTCCGCCTGCGCGGGACGCTCCGGCGCGAGCAGCTCCTCGGCGTGGTCCGCGTACCAGCGCATCGCCTTCGCGCACTTGGTCGCCTCGGCGCGGGCCGCCCCCACCGGCTTGCCCATCTCCGTCGTCATCACCCGGGCGATCTCGGGGGTGTCCGCGTCGAGGAGCTCCGCCGCCCGCCGCAGTAGCCGGGCCCGCTCGCCGAACGCCGACGTGCGGTACGTCGCGAAGGTCCGGGCGGCCAGGGCCAGCTTCTCCTCCACCTGTGCGGAGGAGAGGGCGTCGTAGGTCTGCAGCGTCTCGCCGTTCGCCGGGTTGACGGTCGCGATGGGCATGGGATGACCTCCTGTGGGCGGGTTCTTCGACCTTCGCGCGCGGTACGGGGCCGCGCAACGCGAACCGGCGGCCGGACTCAGATCCGTGCCGTGAGCCGGTCCAGGAAGACGGCCTGGGCGCGGACCACGACCGCCCGCGCCGCCTCGAGACCGAACCAGGCGACCCGGTCCAGCTCGGGGAACTCGGCCGTGCGGCCCGAGCGCGGCGGCCACTCCATCGTGAACGTGCCGGGCACCACGTCCGCCGGATCGAGCCCGGCCTCCAGCGCCCACACGGTCACGTGCTTGCCCCCGGACTGCACCACCTCGCCCAGGGCGAGCGCGGTCCCGTCCGGGGCGGGTACCCCGAGTTCCTCGCGGAACTCGCGGC